>JBKJXQ010000344.1:0-4848 GCA_046716235.1 Chitinophagaceae bacterium | reverse complement strand
CATAAGCTTCGCTTTAAATCATTTATTTTTATCCACCTAAACGAACCATTAATGGCAGATATATTGATTATTGACGATGAAAAAGCAATTCGTAAAACCCTTTCTGAAATTTTATCGTTTGAAGGGTATAAAATAGATGAAGCAGCCGACGGCGAAGAAGGCTTGAAAAAATTTAAAGATAAGAGCTATGATCTTGTTTTGTGTGACATTAAAATGCCCAAACTTGATGGAATAGAGTTTCTGCAAAAAGCAGGAGAATTTAATCCTGATACACCCATTATTATGATATCGGGTCACGGTAATATCGAAACAGCTGTTGAAGCCGTTAAGAAAGGAGCTTACGATTATATTTCCAAGCCGCCCGATCTTAACCGTCTGCTGATTACCATCCGTAATGCAATGGATAAAAGCACCCTTGTTACCGAAACCAAAGTACTGAAAAGAAAAGTGAGTAAGGTGCAGGAAATGATTGGCCGTTCAACTCCTATTCAAAAAATAAAAGACACCATTGATAAAGTAGCTCCCACTGATGCCAGGATACTGGTAACCGGAGAGAATGGTGTGGGTAAAGAATTGGTGGCCCGATGGGTGCATGAAAAAAGTAACAGATCTAATGGACCGATGGTAGAAGTGAACTGTGCTGCTATTCCTACAGAGCTGATCGAAAGTGAATTATTTGGTCATGAAAAAGGATCGTTTACCTCAGCCATCAAGCAGCGTATCGGTAAGTTTGAATCGGCCAGCGGCGGTACACTTTTTTTAGATGAGATAGGTGATATGAGTGCCAATGCACAGGCAAAAGTACTTAGGGCTTTGCAGGAAGGAAAGATAACAAGGGTAGGGGCTGATAAAGATATTTTGGTAGATGTAAGAGTAATTGCTGCTACCAATAAAGATCTGCTAAAGGAAGTAGAAGCAAAAAACTTTCGTCTTGATCTTTATCACCGGCTCAGTGTTATTCTTATTCATGTTCCTTCCCTGAATGAGCGGAGAGATGATATTCCTTTGCTGGCAGATCAGTTTTTGCAAGATATCTGTACAGATTATGGTACGGCAAAAAAAGATATAGATGCTGATGCTTTAAAGTTATTGCAGCAGTATAACTGGACGGGTAATATCCGTGAGCTTCGTAATGTGGTGGAGCGGTTAGTTATACTTTCCGGTAAAAAGATTACTGCAGAAGATGTAAATAATTATGTGATGCCTAAATAAGTTGTGCCGGTTCACTTAGTGATTGTATAAATATACCTACTTCATCAAAGGAATGCAGGTGCAGGAGATTCGGGAATTTTTTTTGAACAACACTACAAGCGGGACCGGATATAATAATCTGCTTATCTGGAAAATTTCTGCACAATGAACATACATATTCATCCGTTTCCGAACCCGCAATTTTTGTAATAAGGTGAGAATAAAAATGACTCACTGTGTGATGTTGTGTGTAATAAATCAGCGTTTCTACAGACACATTAATGCCAAAATAAGTAGTTTGTAGTCCCTGTTTTCTCAACAGATAATTAACGAAGAGCAAGGGAATTTCATGCAGTTCACCGGTAGTTGAAAAGATGACAATATTATATTTTCTGTTTTTAGTTTCTTCTAATCCATCAATTCCACAAATAATTTTTTGACGGATAATATTACTCGAAAAATGTTCCTGTGCAGGTATCACATGGTTGGTCATCCATAAAAGTCCAATACGTTGCAGAAATGGGTAGAACACATGTATCATGCATTTTTCCAGCCCGATACGAAGTAAAAGTTCGTTAAGTACTTGTTCGAAATTCTCTTCATCAAGAAGAATGCTGGCTTCTATAAGCTGATGAACAAATATTTCATAATTACAGGACTGCGGTTTTATGCTGGACACTTCCTGTTGTATTTGTGCCGGACTTAATTGGGCAATCCTGGATATTTTATAACCGTTGTGATAAAGAAAGGAGATGCGTAGCAGTTCTTTCAGGTCTTCACTATCATAAGTCCGGTGCCGGCTTTCTTTCCTTTTTGGGATAAAAAGTTTGTACCGCTGCTCCCAGATGCGTAATGTATGGGCTTTGATGCCGCAGAGGTTTTCAATATCTTTTATTGTAAATTGGTTCATTGGAGTTATATCCGAATATATTGTTTTTTTACCGTTAGAACCTGTATATCATTTTTGTAAGATATGCTACAAATCCGGTAACCGCCTTACTGGTTCTTCTGTATAAAAATTCTTCAACTAATTTAAATTGGAGAAACAAATCAGGATTGTTACTCTTTTTCACATTTACCTCTGTATAATGTGTTATTCTTCATTGTTTCAGTTTTTAGCCTGCTCTTTTTAGCAAAACTTTGAATATTAAAATTTTGATACGCAAATATTTATGATAATTTTGACCACTTTAAAAACTGGCTCATGCCCCTACAACATATTTTCATTGTTTATTTGATTGGTACCCTGATAGTTTTTCTTCCTTCTTTTGGACTGGCCAAGCTTTTTGCAAAAGCTGGCGTACCCTCCTGGAAAGCATATATACCTTTTTATAATACCTGGGTGATGCAGGAACTGACTGGCAGACCAAAGCATTGGGTTTTCTGGCAATTTATCCCGGTAGTAGGTTGGTTTATCAGTCCTGGTATTTTTATTGAATTTGCCAAAGTGTTCGGCCAGTTTTCTTTGGGGCAACATACAGCGGCTTCGCTGGTGGCACCGATCTATTTTCCTTACCTGGCCTATAAAAAGAATCCAAAATATATTGGGCCGGCAGCCGTTGCCAAACATAAAAAAGCCAGTTGGAGAGAATGGGTGGATGCTGCTATTTTCGCAGTTGTGGCTGCCACTCTTATCCGCACATTTGTATTTGAGGCATATACGATTCCATCTCCCTCCATGGAAAAAACATTATTGGTGAGAGACTTTTTGTTTGTAAGTAAATTAAGTTACGGCCCCAGAATTCCCAATACACCACTATCGGTTCCTTTTGTACATAATTACCTGCCGGGTAGCAGCCGTAAGTCGTACACAGAAGCTATTAAAATTCCTTATACCCGTTGGTTTGCTACCTCACCCAAAAGAAATGATGTAGTAGTATTTAATTTTCCAGAAGGTGATACGGTAATAAATAAAGAAGACTATCAGTCTAAACATCCTTTCTATCAATTATGCCGTGAGTTAGGTGGGGGTAATGTAGATATTGGAAGGCAAAAAGTATTAGCTGATCCTGACGAATATCCTTTGGCAATTCACCCTGCTGATAAAACGGATAATTATATAAAGCGTTGCATTGCTGTTGCAGGAGATACCTTACAAATAATCAAAAGTGATGTATATATTAATGGTAAAAAAACTGAGCTTCCCTCATATTCTCAAATCGATTATGATTTAGAAACAACTCAACCGCTAGATGCAGACTTTGCTAAAAGCGAATTTGATGTTGATGTATATGATGAGCAGCAAAGTGTAAGTTTAGGTAGCAACAGGTACCGGATGATACTTACCGCCAAGGCAGCTGAAAAAATGAGAAAGTCGGGGCTTGTAAAGAGCATTACTCCATCGCTTGATACAAGCACTATCAATTATAATCCATCTTTCGAAAATTATGTGTGGCAGAATAAGTGGAGTACCGATAATTATGGAAAAATATGGATACCTAAAAAAGGAGCTCAAATAGTTTTGACACCAGAAAACTATCCTATTTATGAACGGCCTATCCGTGTGTATGAAAAAAATAATTTTGAGATGAGTGAGGGTAAATTTTATCTCAATGGCAAAGAAGTAAAAGAGTATACTTTTAAGATGGATTATTACTGGATGATGGGTGATAATCGCCACCAGTCGCAGGATTCCAGGTTTTGGGGATTTGTTCCCGAAGACAGGGTAGTGGGTAAAGCCTGGATGATATGGTTTAGCTGGGATGGCGGGCCACGATGGAAACGGTTATTTAATATTGTAAAATAAACCTAACTTTAAATGCCCTTGAAAATTTCAGGGGCATTGTTGTCTTTTAAATGTAATGTATCAGATGAAAGAAAGAAAATTTGAATTTCAGTATGAAGTGTATAATGATATCAGCGAACTTACTGAAAAAGATGCGTGGCTGCTCTCCGAAGCGAGAACGGTAACAGAACAGGCTTATGCACCTTATTCCAACTTTTATGTAGGGGCGGTGGCCATACTTAACAATGGAGAAATAGTAGCAGGCACCAACCAGGAAAATGCTTCTTATCCTGTTGGTATTTGTGCTGAGAGGGTTTTATTGGGTAATGCAGCAACGCTGTATCCCAACATAAATATTGAAACAATAGCCATCAGTTATAATAGTGAAGAAATAAAAAGTGATCACCCCATTTCTCCATGTGGTATGTGCCGCCAGGCATTGCTTGAATATGAAACGAGATTAAAAAAACCTATCCGCCTTATATTGGGTGGTATGGAAGGGAAAATACAAATTATAAAAACTGCAAGCCTTTTATTGCCTTTTGCTTTTACCAGCGATGAACTTATTTGAGGTAATTATTTTTTCAATTAAAAAAGCAGCAATTTTTTTAGTGAAACTTAATTTTTTTTGTTCTCTGTTAAAATAGTGTTTGAACCCCGTATGCCACTTTCGCTTCATGCTCCAAGAGCCATTTTTTTCGCCATAGACCACCGCCATACCCAATTAAATCTTTATTGGAACCAATTACCCGGTGACAGGGAACTATGATGGCAATATTATTTTTTCCATTGGCATTTGCAACAGCCCTTGATTCTTTTGTATCACCGGTTCTTCTGGCCAGTTCCAGGTAGCTGATAGTTTTACCATAAGGAATAACTATCAGTTCATTCCAAACGCCTTGCTGAAATGGAGTACCCGCCTGGTTTAGTGG
>JBKJXQ010000343.1:0-3541 GCA_046716235.1 Chitinophagaceae bacterium | reverse complement strand
CCAAATGTCAATGGATATTGATTCCACCACTTGGTATCAATAAAAATTTCACCACCCACACTCCTTTGATCTCTCGTTACTGCTTTATTTCTTGAATATACTTTGGTGAAATCATAAAAAATATTTCCTCTTATCCGCTGTAGGTATAAAATATTGCCAAATCCCCAATCAGGATAAAGCAATGGTAAATGATAGTTGGCTGACAGCCGCCACATTCTTGAAAAATATCTTCCCTCATATCCTCTTGAATAAGAAAACCGGTTAGAAAACCCAACCTGGCTCAATGTATCCCGCTGCTGAAAAGCACCTGTTAATATTAAATTATGTGTAGACATAAACCCGGGTACATACAGTGATGTGCCACCAACAAACTGATACCCTTCATATTTGGCAATAGCATGACGTTGATTGGCAGAAACTGAAAAGGCAAGCATGGGATATATATGCTGAACCGCCCGTTGTATTTGCTGTGTATATGAAAAAGTATGCAACAGGTAGCTATAATTAATATTATCAAAATTCAATTGCGAAACACCTTTTATCATTTCATTGCGGAGTACATAATTACTACTTACACTAAAGTTTTTAAATGTTTTGCCACTGGTATAATTAAGGGGTATGCTTAATCCAACTCTTGTATCAAGCTGGTTCCATTCCCTGTTTTTATTATTTACTACATCGGTACGGTTAAATGTATATTCTGTACCAACAGTAATATAAGGGAACCATGCACCATACACAGCGTTGAGGCCTACAGCATTTGTTTTATCATTTTGATTATAGGAGTAATACAATTCTGTCTGCAGTGTATTTAGCACATTTTCTCCATACAGCGAAAAACTAAAAATAGGGTCAGAATAATATGGCCGCCAGCTGTGAAAATTTAGTAACCGGGCTCCTTTTTTATAATTATTAACCGCAAAATTTCGTTGTAATACTTTGCTTAGCAAAATATCGCTAAACTCTTTTGTAGGATTAATAGCAAATTTATCTGTCAGTACATCTGTAACGGCGGTGGCCATTTCTTCCCACACGATATTTTTCTCCTCCATTTGTTTTAATTGATAACCCTCAGCAGTAAAAGCAGACCAGGTTATTTTACCATTCCCCGCATTTACAAAATAATTGCCCAGCGGGCCATTACTTATTTTAAATATTTTTTTATCGCTTATCCGCAAGGCAAACACATCATCATTACCCGCATAAGAAGCGGTAAAATAAATCATGCCATTATTCACACTGGGGTTGCCAGCCACATTGAAAGATGGCGATGTTAGCCGCACTGTATTACCATTTGCAATCTCAGCCAATGCAAGAGCCATCTTACCATCCCGTAAACGAACAGCCGTTACCAACGAATGATCATCAATAAATTTAGGATCTGTAAACAAACTTATTTCGGTGGAGTGTATAGCTGTTATCACTTCACCTGTTTCTGCATTCAGTATATGCAATTCACTTCGTCCACTGGTATTAACCTGTACAGCGGCTACTTTCAAACCGTCAGGCGATATGTCGGGAGTAAAATATTTGCTTTTACTGGTAAGTTTCTTTTGTACACCTGTACTTACATCCAGCATTCTTATTACGCTATAATCTCTCCAGCTCCATCGGGGATCATTTTCATAAGCTGCGTACACAATTTTTCCATTGCGATAAGAAAATTGCTGATCAGCTGAAATATCCCTCACTCTTAACTTATGTTCTCCCTTTACATCTTTCATATAAAAAGCAGGCCGTTGCCGATAGCTGCTTTTCAGGTATATCAATGAATCAACTCCGGCACTGTAAGGAAAGTAATAATTAGTTACATATTTTTTCTTAACAGGAAAAATAGTTGTGATGCCAGCTTCAGTTTCCTGATTAATCGTCCCTTTATCCTGAGCTTGCCGAAGGGTACTGTTCTTCAGGATATCACTGCTCATATTCTTATAATAAGCAAAAGCATTTGTATAAAAAGTCTTATAATCCACTCCTGCATATTTTCTTACCGCTTTTTGAAACGGATAAAATAATCCTTTATAAGCACTGGCATCCCTGGTAACTTTTGTCCAGAAATCATTACCATATTTTACACGGCCATAATTAACTAATAAATAACCGAGATAATAATGGCTGGGCACATAGTCTTTTAATGAACCATTGCGCAACTTCATCCACGAATATTTTTTACCGGCTTGCCAAAGTGATGGATAAGCATTTAAAAAAAGTGGTAACCTTCCCCTGCCCTGGTTGGAATGAATAGTTTCATTGTAAACAGCATCGCCTTCAAAAAACCAATCAGGAACAGCAGCATTTATCGCCAGTGCATACCCTTCTTCGCCAAATAATGTTTTCATCGTCTTACTCAGCCCGTTTCTGAAATTATTAAATTGCTGCACATGACGATATTCATGTAATGCCAGCTGATCGGCCCAGCCTATACTCCCCTCTTCAAAATTGTTTAAAGGCGGATTAAGAAAAAATTCGCTGCGAAAGGGCCCCAGGCCTACATATCCATTGGCAATAGTCGTTTGATTTTGCAAAACAATATTTACCTTTTTCAATTGATTGCCCAGTGAAACTGATCCTGTACCTGCCGGTGGAAGAGCAGCTAAATAATGAATAATGGAAGCCACCCGGTTTGCCTGGCTATCCAGCCCCACAGGAAAAATTATTCTTGCAGAATCAGTATTAATCTGTTTCCATTTTTGAGATGGGGGATTGCCACCAAACTGCTGAGACATAATGCAGGAAGTAATCAACAAGCAGCAACCGGTTATAACAAGCTTTCGCATGGTAAGGGATATTTTGCTGAAAGTTACGGAGTAAATCATTTGTTTAGATGTCGAAACTTCAATAACATGATTCTAAAATCCATTTCAACAAAAGAGAAAAGACTACTAAAATTTTTATAGTTTTAGTCAATAAAATAATTTACTATTCATGCAACAAACCATTACGTTAACCCCGGCAAAGAAAATTTTTATGGGTATTATAGCTATTACCGCATGGTTTGCCTTAATACTACAGCTTTACTTAATGCTTGTAAAAGCTCCTTCCATCGGAATTTCAGCAATAAATACTATTATCAATTTCCTGAGCTTCTTTACCATACTTAGTAACCTGCTGGTAGCCATCAGCCTTAGCTTTTCATTGCTCAGGCCTTCATCCGGATTTGGAAAATTTTTTTCCAGTGTCAACACTCAATCAGCCATTGCACTGTATATTTTTGTTGTTGGGATAGTGTATAATCTTGTACTTCGGAATTTATGGGCACCAACGGGCTGGCAACTGGTGGCGGATAACCTGCTGCATGTAATAGTACCATTGTTGTATGTTCTATTCTGGGGCAGCTTTACCCCAAAAAGAAAATTGCAGTGGAAAAATATTTTTCCCTGGCTCATTTTTCCGGCTATCTATTTAATTTATTCTTTAATACGTGGTTCCATCGTTGGCTGGTATCCTTATCCATTTGTTGATGCTGCCAAACTGGGTTACGGAAGAGTAGCTATCAATTCATTCCTTGTTGTTATTGCTTTTATAGTTATTGGGTTTGGGT
>JBKJXQ010000342.1:0-7473 GCA_046716235.1 Chitinophagaceae bacterium | reverse complement strand
GTTAATGCAAAATTCCTGTAATGATTAGCAAATGCTTCCAGGTAACCTTCGGGATGACCTGCAGGAGTACGGCAATTATGTTTGGCAAAAGCATCAAGATAACCTGCTCCTGCCCTGTAAACTTCAGCAGGTTTATCAAGCCATTTTATTAATAACGTATTGGCATCTTCCTGTTTCCATTCCAATCCTCCCTTTTCGCCATACACTCTTATTTTTACATTGTTCTCTTCACCCGCTGCCACCTGCGATGCCATCAGCACACCGGAAGCACCATTATCAAATTTTAAAAAAGCTGCTCCATCATCATCTAATCTTCTTCCGTCTACCATTACATTAAGATCTGCACAAAGCTTTATCACTTTTGCCCCGGTTACATATTCTGCCATATTAAATGCATGTGTTCCTATATCACCCATTGCTCCGGCAATACCACTTCTTTTAGGATCAGTTCGCCAGGCAGCCTGGGGATTATTACCCTCAATAAAAGTACTGAGCCACCCTTGCGGATATTCTACATATACTTTTCTGATTTTTCCAAACATACCGCTCTTCAGCATTTGCTTTGCCTGCTTTATCATTGGAAAACCTGTGTACGTATGCGTTAATAAAAGTGTAAGCCCTGTTTCTTCCACTTTTGCTTTCAATTTTTTTGCCTCTTCCAACGAAAAAGTGATGGGTTTTTCAATAACAACATGAAAACCTTTTTCCAATGCCATCATCGCCGGATCAAAATGAACAAAGTTGGGAGTAACGATACTGACAAAATCAATCCGTTTATCCGCCGGCATAGCTGCTTCTTTTTCCAGCATTACTTTGTAGTCAGTATAAGTGCGGTCTTCATCAAGGAATAATTGCTGTCCGGATGCTATAGCTATTTCCGGATTTACACTCAATGCTCCTGTTACCAATTCTACTTGTCCATCCATATTTATGGCGAACCGGTGTATGGCACCAATGAAAGCATCTTTACCACCACCTATCATTCCCATTCTTAATTTTCGGTTTTGCATTGCAAACGTTTGTAGTTATTTGTATTAATTAAAAAATGTGTACCAGCACACTAAATGTGTGTTTAAAAATAGTACATTTAGTTTTTCTAACAATTTTATTGTTAAACAAACGATATGCAAGCCGTAAACAGAAATCAACTTTTCGTAGGCAGTTGCCTCGCACTATTAGTAACATCTCTTTCATTTGGTATCAGAGCCGGCATCCTCGGACGATTAGGCACTGAATTCGGTCTTGATAAAGCTGAATTAGGAACCATCGCCGCTACAGCTTTCTGGGGATTTCCCTTAGCGGGAATAATTGGGGGAATGATAGTTGATATAATAGGTATGAAACGTTTGTTAGTACTGGCATTTATTTTTCACCTGGCAGGTATTGTATTAACCATATTTGCCGGTAGTTTTTCAAACCCTTTCTGGTCATTGTTTTTTTCTACCCTTTTAATTGGTATTGCCAATGGTACAGTTGAAGCGGCATGCAATCCGCTTGTAACTGCTCTTTATCCTGATAATAAAAGTACCAAACTCAATCACTTTCACTTATGGTTTCCCGGTGGCATTGTGATTGGTACACTTATCGTTTACTTTTTTGATAAAGCAGCCATCAGCTGGCAGATACAGGTGGCTATGATGATTATTCCAACTTTATTATATGGTTTTATTTTCAGCAAGTTAAAATTTCCGGTTACGGAAAGGGTAGCCAGTGGTGTATCTACAGCTGAAATGTATAAATCATTAGCAAAGCCTTTATTTATTTTCATGATCATCTGCATGTTTGGTACTGCCATCACAGAATTATTTACCGGCCAATGGATTGATCTTTTATTAAAAAATGTTTCGGACAATGCATTGCTCATTCTTACAGTATCTACGGGAGTAATGGTAGTAGGCAGAGCTTTTGCGGGGCCTGTTATTCATAAACTGGCTCCTCATGGTGTTTTATTAATGTCTTCCATTGTTGCAGCTGTTGGATTGTACCTGCTTGGAAATACTTCGGGTAATATGATTTTTGTGGGAGCTCTTGTTTTTGGAGCTGGTGTTTGTTATTTCTGGCCCACCATGATTGGTTTTGTAGCAGAATACCTCCCGAAAACAGGAGCTGTCGGCTTAAACCTGATGGGTGGTGCCGGTATGTTTGCGGTTTCTATTTATATGATGTTTATGGGTGGTGTGTATGATAAGTTGATTACACAAAAATTACCTGCAGGCGCAGATTTGAAAATATACAATTCCGATGGAGCTACTGCAGAAATGAAAGCAGCTGTTGGAGAAGCAAATAAAGCAGCCGGACCTGAAATAATTAATACAACATTGATAATTCCTATTATATTGATTATTCTTTTTACGGGATTATATTTTTATATGCGCAACAGGAAAAAAAGTTTCTCCATCAGTTCAACAAGTATAGCTTAATGAAGTTTACTACCCGCATCCAACTATCTTCCATGATGTTCCTGGAATTTTTTATCTGGGGATCCTGGTTTGTTACATTGGGAACTTATTTATCAAATAATCTCAATGCCTCCGGCGGACAAAGTGCCAGTGTCTTTTCAACCCAATCATGGGGAGCTATTATTGCACCTTTTATTATCGGCCTTATTGCCGACAGATATATTAATGCTGAAAAAATATTGGGTGCATTGCACCTGATTGGTGCTTTCCTTATGTACCAGTTATACAATTCAGATAGTATTACCTTCTTCTATCCCTATGTTCTTGCTTATATGATTTTGTATATGCCTACACTGGCATTAGTTAATTCTGTTTCATTTAACCAGATGAAAAATCCCGAGAAAGAATTTTCCAGTATCCGTGTATGGGGCACTTTAGGGTGGATCATTGCCGGTTTATTGATAAGTTATCTTTTCCATTGGGACAATGCAGAAAACACAGCAAAGGGTTTATTAAAAAACACTTTTCTGATGGCGGGAATTGCGTCGCTGGTACTTGGCTTGTTAAGTTTTACTTTACCCAAAACACCACCATCAAAAAGTTCGGGAGAAAAAGTAAGTTTAAGTCAGATACTTGGACTTGATGCATTGAAATTGCTGAAAGATAAAAACTTTGCTATCTTTTTTATCGCTTCTATACTAATCTGCATACCCCTGGCCTTTTACTATCAGAATACTCACTCCTTCCTTTCAAATATAGGCGTAGAAAATCCAACAGGTAAAATGACTATCGGGCAAATATCTGAAGTACTTTTTTTATTATTACTACCTATTTTCTTTACCCGTTTCGGATTTAAAAAAACAATATTGGTAGGTATGCTGGCCTGGGCTCTCCGGTATGCCCTGTTTGCATTTGGTAATGCAGGTGAGTTAAGCTTTATGCTGATTACGGGCATTGCATTGCATGGTGTATGTTATGATTTCTTTTTTGTATCCGGGCAAATCTATACCAACTCCAAAGCCGGTGAAAAATATAAAAGTGCTGCCCAGGGGCTTATCACTCTTGCCACTTATGGCATCGGCATGCTGATAGGTTTTGAAATTGCAGGAAAAATTACTGATGCTTATAAAATGGGTGATAAAGGTTTTGATTATAAAATGATCTGGCTTATACCATCAATAATAGCAGCAGCTGTATTTTTATTATTTGCTGTTTTTTTCAAAGATGAAAAAAAGAAAAATATTTTATAACTAATGAATAACAAATCATCCAGGAGAAATGTATTAAAGCAGATAGCGGCGGGTTCTTTTGCTATGGCAGCGGTACCATTCACCTCATTTGCAATTTCAGATGACGATAATATGAAAAAGCTTAAAGGCAATATCAACCATTCTGTTTGCAGATGGACATATAATCATCTGAAGCTGGATGAACTTTGCATACTGGTAAAAAAGTTGGGTTTTAGTGCAATAGATTTAGTTGGGCCCAAAGAATGGGATGTTTTAAAAAAACATGGTGTTTATTCGTCAATGTGTAATGGTGCGGAGATAAACCTGGTAGATGGATGGAATGATAAAAAAAATCATCCCGTTCTTATAAAGAATTATACCGGCCATATAGAATTAGTGGCAAAAGCCGGGTATAAAAATTTAATTTGCTTCAGTGGCAACCGCAGGGGCATGGATGATGAAACAGGACTGAAAAATTGTGCTGAAGGATTGAAACAAATTATGGGCCTGGCAGAAAAAAATAATGTAACCATCCAAATGGAATTGTTGAATAGTAAAGTGAACCATAAAGATTACATGTGTGATAAAACCCCGTGGGGTGTCGAACTTTGTAAACGCATTGGTTCGCCTAATTTCAAATTACTGTATGATATTTATCACATGCAGATAGATGAAGGGGATGTAATACAAACCATCAGGGATTATCATCAATACATTGGCCATTACCATACGGCAGGTGTACCGGGCAGACATGAAATAGATCATACACAGGAACTATTTTATCCTGCTATTATAAAAGCTATCCTGGAAACGGGATTTAAAAATTATGTGGCGCAGGAATTTATACCTACCGGCAAAACAAAGGAAGAAAAAGAAAAAGCATTGAAAGCAGCCATTAAAATTTGTGACATTTAATAAACGAAATCAATCATATTTAAAAAATAAAATCAACTTTCAGTTATGGCAGATAATACTTATGACGCAATTGTAGTGGGTTCAGGCATCAGTGGTGGTTGGGCCGCCAAAGAGCTAACCGAAAAAGGTTTAAAAGTGCTGATGCTGGAACGGGGCCGCAATATTGAGCACATTAAAGATTACGTAAATGCAACAAAAGATAGCTGGGAATTTCCCCACCGTGGTGGACGTACACAGCAGATGATAAAAGATCATCCTGTTTTAAAAAGAGATTATCCGCTTAATGAAACGGTAGTTGATATGTGGGTAAATGAAAAAGAAAGCCCTTACACCGAAACTAAAAGGTTTGACTGGTACCGCGGGTATCATGTAGGTGGTCGTTCCTTATTGTGGGGCCGCCAGAGTTATCGCTGGAACAAATGGGACTTTGAAGCCAATGCCAAGGATGGCATTGCAGTGGACTGGCCTATCCGTTATGATGATGTAGCTCCCTGGTATAGCTATGCTGAAAAATTTGCGGGTATACAAGGTAGCAAGGAAGGATTGGATGTATTACCGGATGGCGAATTTATGCCCGCAATGGAACTGAATTGTGCGGAGAAAGAAGTGAAGAAAAGAATGGAAGCTTTTTACAAAGGAACAAGACACTTGATGATAGGACGTAGTGCCAATATTACAGAACCCTTGCAAGCAAGGACTAATTGCCAGTACCGCAACAGGTGCTGGAGAGGTTGTCCGTTTGGTGCCTACTTTAGTACACAATCTTCTACCTTACCGGCAGCTATGAAAACCGGTAATCTTACCCTTCGTCCTTTTTCCATTGTAACAAAAATTTTATACAATAAAGACACTAAGAAAGCTACCGGTGTAGAAATAATAGATGCAGAAACAAATCAAACGTATGAGTTCAAATCAAAAATTGTTTTTGTTTGTGCATCGGCATTAAACTCTGCGTGGGTACTGATGAATTCTGCCACCGATGTATGGGAAGGTGGATTGGGTAGCAGCAGTGGCGAACTGGGGCATAATGTAATGGATCATCATTTTCGGGCAGGTGCCAGTGGCACGGTTGAAGGTTTCAGTGATAAATATGAATATGGCCGCAGGCCAACAGGTACCTACGTACCCCGCTTCAGAAATATATATGATGATAAGAGAGACTATATCCGCGGTTTTGGATACCAGGGTGGTGCAGGCCGTGGTCGTGGTGTGGAAGTAGCAGAATATACAATTGGTGCTGACCTGAAGGATGCAATGAGTGTTGCCAAAGATGACTGGAATATTAATTTTCTTGGTTTTGGCGAGATGCT
Organism: Chitinophagaceae bacterium; assembly: GCA_046716235.1. Taxonomy (GTDB): domain Bacteria; phylum Bacteroidota; class Bacteroidia; order Chitinophagales; family Chitinophagaceae; genus JJ008. The sequence goes on along the minus strand of JBKJXQ010000342.1, from coordinate 1,620 downwards.
ACCATATCATGAAAACAAAATCACTTTAAATAATGATGTAAAAGATAAATGGGGATTACCTGTTCTTGCTTTTGATGTAGAAATAAAGGAAAATGAGAAGAAGATGCGGGTTGATATGATGAATGATGCAAAGGAAATGCTGGAAGCATCTGGTGTTACAAATGTGAGAACGTATGATAACGGGTATACACCAGGTATGGGTATACATGAAATGGGTACTGCCCGCATGGGCCGTGACCCAAAGACCTCCGTACTGAATGGCAATAACCAGGTATGGGATGCAACGAATGTTTTTGTTACTGATGGTGCTTGTATGACCTCTGCCTCTTGTGTAAACCCATCATTAACGTATATGGCATTAACGGCAAGAGCTGCAGATTTTGCAGTTAGCGAATTGAAAAAAGGAAATTTATAAAACCTCAACCCCTAAAGGGGCTTTAGAGCACTAAAGAAAAAATGTCATTAAAGAATCCATATAAGCAGGGCGGCATGTTTGAAGGTGCTTCGCATTTGATTTTTGAAAATGCAAAACAACTTCGAAAAAATATGACTGCTGCAGAAATGGCTTTATGGCTTCATTTACGGAACGGTTTATGTGGCTATAAATTCAGGAGACAACATCCTATAGGTTTATATATAGCCGATTTTTATTGTCATAAGGCAAAACTCATAGTTGAACTGGATGGTTCTATACACAACCAAGATCATATTAAAAAAACTGACGCAATAAGACAAATGAATTTAGAAAAATGGGGGTATGCTGTTATTCGATTTACCAACATTGAGGTATTTAAACAGCTTGAACTGGTTGTAAAAAAAATTTCGGATAAAATACTATTTATTAACAATAGCAAGGCTTCGGAAATCGGAGTCTAAAGTCCCTTTAGGGGTTGGGGTATCTATGAATACTTATGATGCAATAGTTGTTGGCTCCGGTATAAGCGGTGGCTGGGCTGCAAAAGAACTTTGCGAAAAAGGGCTTAAGGTACTTATGCTTGAACGGGGAGCTGATTATAAACACATCGAAGATTATAAAACTACCAATAAAATGCCCTGGGAGTTTGAGCATCGTAATAGAACCACCCAAAAACAAAAAGAAGAATATCCTGTCATTCATCGTGGATGGGCGGCCAATGAAAGAGTGATGGATGCATGGACTAATGAAAAAGATTCACCTTACACAGAAGTAAAACCTTTTACCTGGTGGAGAGTTTATCGTATGGGTGGCCGTTCTGTTTTATGGGGCCGGCAAAGTTATCGCTGGAGTGATCTGGATTTTGAAGCCAATGCAAAAGATGGTCATGGAATTGACTGGCCAATCCGCTACAAAGATTTAGCATCCTGGTATGATCATGTAGAAAAATTTGCAGGCATCAGTGGTTCATTAGAAGGATTACCTTACTTACCCGATGGTCAATTTTTACCAGCCTTTCCATTGAACTTTGTGGAGAAAGATGTAGCTGCAAAAATTAAAAATTTTTATAAAGGAGAAAGGCATTTAATAAATAGTCGGGTGGCTAATATTACTGTGCCGCATAATGAAAGAACGAATTGCCAGTTTCGAAATCGTTGTTGGGAAGGCTGTCCTTTTGGTGGTTATTTCAGTACACAGTCATCTAC
>JBKJXQ010000341.1:0-4141 GCA_046716235.1 Chitinophagaceae bacterium | reverse complement strand
GAAGAAGAAGGTTATTATGAAAATGATTTGAAGGAAGGTACCTGGAGAAAATTTTCGCTGGAAGGGGTGAAGATTGCAGAAGAAAATTATAGCTGGGGAAAATTAAATGGCAAATCGCAATATTTTACTTTCAACGGTGGATTGCTGAGGGAAGAAAGCTGGCGGGCAATGGATCCGGCCAGAAAATTTGATACAGTAGCAGTCTATGATGTAAAAGACGCTTCTAAAATAATAAGTTGGGTGGCAGTGAAGAATGAAGGCTTTGCAGTAAAACATGGACGATGGGTTTATTATGATCCCAGAGAAGGCCGTATAGAAGAAACGGAAAACTACTGGATGAATAAATTGCAGACCGGTGAAGGGGACATGATTGATGATGGAGATATAAAACCAATTGCCATCAGTGCCGGAAAAGTAAAATCAGATACGGCAGGTAAAAAAACTTTATCGAAACCACAGGCTATTCTTGATTATGAAAAGAAAAATTCTGGTAAAAAGAAAATAAAATCGAGAGACGGAGCTACGGGATATTTACCGGAGCCGTAAGAAATACTATTGTACAGAGATAAAAAAACTGCTTCTTGTCCGGAAGCAGTTTTTCTTTTATTGTATATTCTCCTTTAAGTACTGGGGTATTAAAATCCTTTCTTCTTTTCCTCAGCTTTTTGCATAGGATTACCGGTTTGATTACCGCCGCTTCTTGGTCCGCCACCCTGTGCTTGTTTGAAAATAGTAAATTTAGAAGGTTCAGCAATAGTGTTCCAACTGTTGTTTGCTTCATTAATATCAGCGGTTTCTCTATATGGATCCAGTTTTACAGTAGCCACTTCTTTATCTTTTATAAATGTTTTAATTACCTTACTTTCATTGAGTCTCCATACCTGGGCGGGGATTTTTTCAACTTCTTTGCTACCGTCTTTATATGTCCATTCAATTATTATCGGCATGGGCAATCCGCCTTTATTACTGAAGCTGATCTCATACATATTCTTACTGCCATATTTGGCTTTCTCTTCAGCCGTTAAGGGCAGTGGCTTGGAACCGGGAATTGTTATCTCAAATTTACTTGTATCATATTTTTCCAAACCACGATCATATCTCCAGTAAAAATCACGGAGTGTTGTATCGGTGTCAGTTTTAAATTTAATATTCTTATCGTCACGATTCCTTATCCTGGCAATATCATCGTAGGCAGGGGCAACAGGTTTTGCAATGGATTGTTTTATTATTCTATCTGCTGTTTCAGCCGCCACTGCATTAATATCTGGTTTAGCATATTTAACCGTATCAATAGATATATCGCAAACTTCAGTACTGTAAAACCACCCTCTCCAGAACCAGTCAAGGTCTTCACCACTTGCATCTTCCAGTGTACGGAAAAGATCTGCCGGTTCAGGATGTTTGAATGCCCAGCGTTTTGCATATTCTTTAAATGCATAATCAAATAATTCACGGCCCATAATTGTTTCTCTCAGAATAGTTAAACCAGCGGCAGGCTTTCCGTAAGCATTATTTCCAAATGAAACTATATTGTCGCTGTTGCTCATAATAGGTTCTAACTGTTCTTTAGGCAATTTCATATAATCAGTAATCAATCCTGCAGGGCCGCGGCCAGTGGGCATTTTATTATCCCAGGTACCCTGTGCAATTGATTGTACAAATGAATTTAATCCTTCATCCATCCAGCTCCATTGTCTTTCATCACTATTAATGATCATCGGGAAAAAATTATGACCGACTTCATGTATCACCACACCGAGCATTCCATTTTTTGTTCCTTCTGTATAAGTACCATCCTTTTCTGTTCTTCCGAAATTGAAACATATCATCGGGTATTCCATTCCGTTAGCTGCTTCAATACTTTGTGCAACAGGATATGGATAGGGGATGGTAAAATCCGAATATGTTTTAATGGTATGCTCAACAACTTTTGAAGAATATTTTTTGTATAATGTATAAGCTTCTTTCGGATAGCCACTCATACACATTACTCTTTTACCCGCAATTTTTGTAGCCAGTGCATCCCAGATAAATTTTCTTGAAGAACCCCAGGCAAAATCACGGACATTATCTGCTTTAAAAATCCAGGTTTTTCGAGCCGCAGTCGAACCAATCCTTTTCTCTGCCGCTTTTGCTTCATCAAGTGTTACCACTTCTATAGGTTCAGATGAAACCTGTGCTTTATTCCACCTTGCCAATTGTGCAGGTGTAAGTACGGATGCATAATTTTGACCCTCACCAGTTGACATCACTACATGGTCAGCAGGAACAGTCATCGCTACTTTAAAATTTCCAAAAGTTAAGGCAAACTCACCACGGCCGGTGAACTGCTGATTTTGCCATCCCTTAAAATCACTGTACACACAAAGACGGGGATAAAATTGTGACATGGTAAAAAGATAATTTCCATCTTCAGGAAAAAATTCATATCCACCACGGCCACCTTTTGTGTTACGGTCTGCTATTTTATAATTCCAGTCTAATTTGAAAACAAAACGCTGACCAGCTTTTAGAGGTGCCGGCAGTTCTATACGCATCATAGTTTTATTAATGGTATAATTCAATGGTTTACCTGCTGCATCCGTTAGTTTTAAAATATTAAATCCGTATCCGTTATCCATTTTTGCTTCAACATCCCTATCAAGTTGATTGGTGCTTGTTTGATTACTCATCGGGTTACTAACCTGGTAGTTGGCATTATTTACACTGCTGTGCTGGTTTTCATCCAGCTGCAGCCACAGGAAGCTGAGTATATCCGGTGAGTTATTGAAATAAGTAACTGTCTCACTGCCGTTGAGCTTCAGATTTTTTTCATCCAACTCACATTTTATATCATAATCACAACGCTGCTGCCAATATTTGGGACCGGGTGCCCCACTGGCATTCCTGTATTCATTGGGAGTGGGTAATGTACCGCCCAACTGTTCAAACTTATTACCATGATTGCTGTTGGCGTTGTTATTAATGTTTTGTGCTATGCCTGTTGAAGTAACACATATTATAATGAACAAACAGAAAATGAAATGTTTCATTGTATATTAATTTTTTGAAGTATTATTTTTTTGTCAATTGTAATTTTTTAAAGCCAGGTAATACTACTATCAGAATGCTTTTTTCTCTTTAGCTTTTTGCATCGGGTTAATACCGGGCGCCTGTATCACATTTTGTTTTTGTTTAAATAGTTTGAACTTACTGGGCTCTTTGATACTGCCGAAAGTATTATTGTTTTCATCAATGTCGGCTGTTTCTTTGTAGGGATCCAGTTTTATGGAAGCCACTTCTCTGTCTTTCATAAAAGTTTTAGTCACATTCTTTTCGTTCTTACGCCATACCTGCGCAGGTATTCTTTCTATTTCTTTGGTGCCATCTTTAAACGTCCATTCAAGAATAATCGGCATTGGTAATCCGCCTTTATTGGAAAAAGAAATTTCATATAAATTTTTGCCACCATATTTTTTCTTTCCTTCTTCATTCAATGCTTCAGTCTGTGCTTTCACCACTACCGGGTATTTTGTTGAATCATATTTTTCCATATCCCGGTCATACTTCCAATAAAAATCTCTTAACGAAGTATCCTTATCTGTTTCAAAGATGATATTTTTATCTTCTTTATTTCTTATTTTGGAAATGTCTTCAAATGGATTTACTGATGGAGTTGCTAATGACCGGTAAACGGTGGTATGATTTAGTTGTGATGGCGTAGCTGTTACATCGGGTATGGCATGCTTTACCGAATCAATGGAAATATCGCAGGCATCGGTTCCATAAAACCATCCTCTCCAGAACCAGTCGAGGTCTTCTCCCGTGGCATCTTCTATCGTTCTGAAAAAATCGGCAGGTGTAGGCGATTTGAAAGCCCAGCGTTTTGAATATTCTCTGAATGCATTATCAAATAACTCACGGCCAACGATGGTCTCTCGTAAAATATTCAACCCGGTTGCTACTTTTGAATAAGCATTTGCACCAAAATTATTGATGTTTTCAGAATTAGTCATAATGGGCTCTAACTGGTTTTTGGGCAATTTCATGTAATTGGTAATTGTCCATGCCGGCCCGCCATCGGAAGGAAATTTGTTATCCCATAATTCCTGAGATAAGTATTGCAAATATGAGTTGAGGCCTTCATCCTTCCAGGTCCATT
>JBKJXQ010000340.1:0-6366 GCA_046716235.1 Chitinophagaceae bacterium | reverse complement strand
AAATAGTATTTTTTAAATCATGATCTATTGCATCCAGCACTCTTTTGCTCAAATTATAACCCAGTGCTTTTCTTTCTTTATAAATTTTTTCATCACTACCACGGGAAAAATAAATGCGTTCAAAACTGCAGGCTTTTCTTTCTTTAGGTTCTAATATCTGTGCTATTTCAATTTCCCCTTTTTCATTTACTATCAATGCTTGTCCGGGCAGCAGTTCTTTTACATCATTTTCTCCCACATAAAAAGTTGTTCTGATAGCTGCCCTTTCTGATGCAGCCACTACCACTTCTTCATTAATATAATAATAGGATGGTCGTATGCCATGTGCATCACGAAAAACAAAACCGATACCATTGCCCGTAACTCCCGCCACATGAAAACCGCCATCTAATAACGGCAAGGTTTTTTTTAAAACTTTTTTTATATCCATCTGCTCTGGAGAGACTTCATCCTCTTTGCATAGAAAAGTATGCATCAGTTCAATCATCGCCGCCAGATCGCTGAAACGGGTAGTGTCACTTGGTTCTTTTCCTACGAGTGCAAAAAGTTCTTCGGCATTTACAATATTAAAATTTCCAGCCATCGCCAGATTGCGGGTTGGAATAGTATCTCTGTTTATAAACGGATGACAATATTCTAATTTATTTTTACCCTGGGTACCGTAACGTAAGTGTCCTAATAATACTTCACCTAAAAAATTTACATGGCCTTTCATCAATCCGGGATGGTTTCTGATACCGGGATGATATTTTTCCAGTTCTTCAACTTCTTTTCCTATTTGCTGAAAAATATCTGAAATAGCTTGCGGGGCATTACTACGCATTCTGTTTAAGAATGGATAGCCCGGCTCCACATTTAATTTTACTGAAGCAATACCTGCGCCATCCTGTCCACGGTTATGCTGTTTTTCCATCAACAGGTAGAGCTTATTAAGGCCCCACAGCACTGTACCATATTGTTGCTGGTAATAAGAGAAAGATTTTCGTAACCGGATAAATGCCAGTCCGCATTCGTGTTTGATCGGGTCGCTCATGAAAGACACCGTTGTTTTTAAGAAGCCGCAAGGTAAGCGATTAATACTTCTCTATCATATTATCAATTGAACTTTTATCACTTTTGACAATAAAAAAAACAGTAAATATTTTATGACATATGTTACAAACTTTTTTTATCGCTTCCGTATTTCTGTAATTGAGGACAATCAATTGCTGTTTCCGGATCGATTGAGATATAATAGGTGAAAATCTTATTCTTCAACCACTTATCGAGAGTCTTGCTCTTTTTTTCTTCCAATGAAAATTGCGAAATTTTACTGTAGTCATCCTGCAGGTTCATACGGTGAGGTTCTGATCTTGATTTCAGATAAATAATTCTTGCGCCTTTTTTTCCCTGTTCACCTTCAAATGCAGCAGGTTGAGAAAACTCACCCACTTTCATTTTACTTATCATACCTACCATGTTTTTATCCAATGCGTCAATAGTAACATAGGTGGAACCATCACGACCCGTGATAAAAGGGCCTGCAAATTTTTGTGCATCGTCTTCACTGTATTTACCAGCTGCTTCATTAAAACTAATGGTGCCGGCAATAATTTTTGACCGTACGGTATCCAGCCTGCCAATTGCTTGTTTTATTTCATCATCTGTTACCGGAGGGATTCGAAGTATATGACGAACAACGGCATCATCACCATTTCGCTGCACCATCTGGATAATATGAAAACCAAATTTTGATTTTACAGGAGCTGATATTTCACCTTCTTTCAAACGAAAGGCGGTGGACATAAATATTGGATCCCAGCTTTTTTCATTGCGGTTGATTTCGTATTGACCACCTCTGTCTTTGCTACCCGGATCTTCTGATACTTTCCTGGCTAATTGATCAAATGTTGTCACCTTTGATTCAATCTGCTTTTTATAGTTCTGCATTTCTCCAATAATGTATTGTTCCAAATCTCTGGAGGCTTTGGGATAAATCATTATTTGCCCAATTTCAAGTTCTGATTCATAAAAAGGTAAACTATCCTTGGGTATGCGATCAAAAAAAGCTTTTACTTCATTGGGTGTTATTCTTACACCACCTACAATTTTTTGTTGCATAGCAGCTGCCAGCTTTTGCTCTTTTACGGATTCTTTTGCATCATCTTTAATTTGATAGACGCTTTTACCAGCCATATCTTCCAAAGCCTGCACACTTCCTAACTGATTTACATAATAACGGATTTTTTGATCCAGTTCTGCCTCTACTTCTTCATCTGTAACCGGCAACGAATCTTTTTCTGCCTGCAGCATTAATACTTTAGATATCAAAGCCTGCTCCATCAGCATACATTCAGCATTTTCCGGAACAGTGCCGCCTTGCCGCACCATATCTGCAATGGAGTTTTTAATATCTGACTGCAGAATAATCCTGTCTCCAACGATAGCAGCAATTTTATCCGCTACTACTCTTTTTGCCTGTGATTGAGCTAAAGCTGTAATATTTACAAACAATAAAGAGGCAACAAAAATTCTTTTTAAATAACACATAAGTTCAAAAGTACTTTGACCGGTAAAACTTAAATATAGTCGGACGGGTATTTAACAAAAGTTTGTTGAGAAAATAAGGGTTAGAGGTAATACAAAAACATCCTCTCCTTAAACTTTATCTTCAACCTTAAAGTGTTCTTTTCACTTCCTCTGTTTCGTAAGCTTCTACTACATCGCCTACTTTAACATCGCTGAAATTTTTAATAGTTAATCCGCATTCCATTCCTGACAATACTTCTTTGGCATCGTCTTTAAAACGCTTTAGTGAAGCCAGTTCCGCATTGGCACCTTCACCCGTAGGGTATATAACGATACCATCCCGTATTAACCTGATTTTTGAATCTTTCTTAATTTTACCATCAAGTACAAAACATCCTGCTACCGTTGCTTTATCAAACTTGAATACTTCTCTTATTTCCACATTAGCGGTAATTCTTTCCTGCACCTTAGGTTCCAGCATTCCTTCCATAGCACTCTTTACTTCTTCAATAGCATTGTAGATAATTGAGTACATCTTTATTTCGATACCAGCATTATCTGCCAGTTTGGATGCCTGCAAGGAAGGACGGACGTTGAAAGCAATAACAATAGCATCAGACGCTTCGGCCAACACGATATCACTTTCATTAATTTGTCCAACACCTTTGTGAATTACACTTACCAGAATTTCGGGAGTAGATAATTTTTGTAAGGAATCGCTTAATGCTTCTACAGAACCATCCACATCACCTTTGATAATAACCTTCAATTCTTTGAAACTTCCCAACGCCAGGCGACGACCAATTTCATCCAGCGTAATATGTTTTTTAGTTCTGATACCCTGTTCTCTCAATATCTGTGCACGGCGATTGGCAATTTCTTTTGCTTCTGATTCATCAGCATACACTTTAAATTTTTCACCGGCTTGTGGTGCCCCATTCAAACCTAATATTACGGCCGGTGCAGATGGGCCTGCCTTTTCTTCTTTTTTATTTCTTTCATTGAACATCGCCTTTACCCGGCCAAAATATTGACCACTTACTACTAAATCACCGGGATGTAATGTTCCATTTTCTACTAAAATCGTTGCAACATAGCCCCGGCCTTTATCCAATGATGCTTCAATGATTGTTCCGGTAGCTTCCCTCTGGGGGTTAGCTTTTAGGTCCAGCATTTCAGCTTCCAATAATATTTTCTCCAACAATTTATCGACGTTTAATCCGCTCTTGGCGGCTATTTCCTGATTTTGAAATTTTCCACTCCATTCCTCTACCAATATATTCATTTGAGAAAGTTGCTCATATATTTTAGTAGGATTAGCCCCGTCTTTATCAATTTTATTTACTGCAAATATCATCGGTACATTGGCGGCCTGCGCATGGCTGATAGCTTCACGGGTTTGTGGCATTACTGCATCGTCAGCCGCAATAACTATAACAGCTATATCGGTAACTTTTGCACCCCTTGCCCGCATGGCAGTAAAGGCTTCGTGACCGGGAGTATCAAGAAAAGTAATTTCTTTTCCGTTGGGCAGTTTTACCTGGTAAGCACCAATGTGCTGAGTAATACCGCCAGCCTCACCAGCTACTACACTGGCATTACGAATATGATCGAGCAGAGATGTTTTACCATGGTCAACATGGCCCATAATTGTAACAATGGGTGAACGGAATTTTAAATTTTCCTCATCATCCTCTTCATCCTCTTCTTCCATTTCCATTTGCTTTTCCATGTTGATAAATTCAACATCGAAGCCAAACTCACTTGCTACCAATTCTATTACTTCTGCATCCAGACGCTGGTTAATAGAAACCATGATACCCAGACCCATACACTTACTAATCACTTCGGCAAAGCTTACATCCATCAGGCTGGCCAACTCGCTTACGCTGATGAACTCGGTTACCTGAAGCTTATTATCATCTGTCATTTCGCCTTGCGCATCAGCAGCCTCCTGTCGTTTCTCACGGCGCATTTTTGCTTTCAGGCTTTTGCCTCTGCCTCCGGCACCGGCCAGTTTGGCCTGTGTTTCTTTTATTTTTTCCTGAATTTCTTTTTCATCTATCAGCTTATCTTCTCTGCGCCCGGTAGTTATTGCGGGTCTGCTACGGTTTCCGGGAGTACTTGGGCCTCTACCCCTGTTGTCACCGCCACGGTTAAAATTACCGCCGCCGGTTCCAGTACCTGTTCCACCACCTGCTGGTCTTCTATTGTCACTTTCTTTATTTATAAAAACTTCCCTTTTAGGATCTCTTTTCTCTATAGGAATACGTTTTCTCTTTTTCTTTTCATCTTTTACAGGCCTGGTATCGTTATTTACAGGCAAATCGATTTTACCTAAAATTTTAGGGCCTGTTAGTTTTTCAACTTCAATATTTTCAATTACAGCAGGACTTTCTTCTTCAACAGGTTCTTCTGCCGCTACTATTTTTTCAGCTGCCGCTTTTTCTTCTTCCTCTTCTTTATTGGTATTTTTTGCTTTCTCCTTTGAGGTTCCGGCAACTATCCGGGCTTCTGCTGCTGCGGCTTCGGTTTCTGTAACTACAGGAGCTACTTCCTCTTTCTTTAGCTTAATTATTTTTTTGGGCCGGGTGGAAGAATCGATAGTAGAAAGGTCAATCTTTGTAATAACTTTTGGTCCTTCTATTTCCGGTGCATCAACTTTTGTTACTTCCTCTTCTTTCTTTATCTCTTTTTTAATTTCTACCGGTTTTTCCTCTACTACTACAGGCTTTATTTCTTCCTCTTTTTCTTTCTTTATTAGTTTGGCAGGCGATTTTTCTTCTTTTCTGAAGGTGATTTCTTCCTCTTCCTTTTTCTTTTTCGCTTCTGCCTGTGCTCCTTTAGGAAGATCTACCTGGTCACTTTTCATCTTGGCAGCCTTATCACTCGAAAATTCCTGTTGCAGGGAACGATACATATCCTCGGTCAACTTGGACGTAGGTTTTAAATCATCTTTAGGAAATCCTTTTGCTATTAAAAAAGCAATAAGAGTATCCTGGCCAATGTTAAATTCTTTGGCTGCAGCTAATAATCGTGGAAGTTTTAATTCTGGCATTCAGTTTATTTAATTGTCAATTGGGAATAGTCAATTGGGAATTATTAAAATGGCTATAACTCACCATTTACAAATTACTATTCACCATCCTATTCTTTTTCAAATTCTTCTTTCAATATTCTTCTAACCTCTTCAATAGTTTCTTTCTCCAGATCAGTTCTTTTCTCCCACTCTTCAGGTGGTAGTTTTTTAACACTTCTTCCTGTATCACACCCAACTCTTTTTAATTCATCAATTATCCAGGTTTCTATTTCATCGCTGAATTCTTCCAAATCAATATCAAATTCATCAACTTCTCCTTCATTATCCCTGTAAACATCCAGTTCATACCCCGTTAAATCGCAGGCAAGTTTAATATTTACACCCCTGCGACCGATAGCAAGGGATACCTGATCTGGTTTCAAATATACATTCGCATGTTTGGCTTCATTATCTAACTCCATGCTTGTAATTTTAGCAGGAGTCAATGAACGCTGTATCAGCAACTGGATATTACTTGTCCAGTTAATTACATCAATATTTTCGTTCTTTAATTCTCTTACAATTCCATGTATCCGGCTACCTTTCATACCTACACAGGCTCCTACAGGATCGATACGATCATCATAAGATTCTACAGCAACTTTAGCTCTTTCTCCTGGATCACGGACAATTTTCTTTATTACAATCAGACCATCAAAAATTTCCGGAACTTCTATCTCCAACAACTTAGCCAAAAATTCAGGTGAAGTTCTGGAAAGAATAATAACAGGGCTATTATTCTTCATATCTACTTTTTTCACTACAGCACGGATATTCTC
>JBKJXQ010000339.1:0-4096 GCA_046716235.1 Chitinophagaceae bacterium | reverse complement strand
CCATTCATCCGGTAAGTTAGCCCTTGCCTGCCATAACATGGATGCTACATCATATTGCGGAGCACCTTTCATGCCGCCCTGGTAATCTATAAAATGTACGGTGCTGTTGATATTTTCACTGTTGCTTTGGTTAGTGTCTCCACTGTTGCCTTGGTTAGTGTCTCCACTGTTGCCTTGGCTAGTGTCTCCACTATTGCCTTGGTTAGTGTCTCCACTAACCAATTCTTTTACCATTATATTCCGGCTTTGAAAATCACGGAACATAAAATATTTATACTCGGTATGAGTAAGGTAATTACTCAATGCTTCAAAATCGTCAATCAGTTTTTGTTTATCGTAAGGTTTGCGTAATGCATCCAGAAAATAATATTTGAAGTATAATAAATCAGCCATGATGGCCTGCTTGCCAAATTCTGCATTGGTAAGACATTTTGTATAATCTAATCCCTTATCACCTTTGACCTGTAAATTGGCTAATGCTGTAAGACTTTTCTTAAACAGATCGTAAACTTTATCTGTAAAGCCATCTTTTTCCAGATGATTTAATAAGGACACATCGCCAAAATCTTCCTGCAGGTAAAAGATTTTATCATCACTGATAGCCAATATTTCCGGTACGGCAAGGTTTTTTGAATCAAACTGCCGGGAGAAATAAAAAAAAGTTTCATTCTCTTTTATATTGGCACCGTAAGTTCCAATTACGGAACTTTCATTTCCATGTAACCTGAAATACCGGCGTTCGCTACCGCTTTGTGGCAACAGATCTACAGATAAAGGCTCAATACCTTTCCACACTTTATATAAATTAGCTATGGATTCAACTAAATGCTGCATGTGGCAAATGTAAGACCCTATCCCCTAAAGGGGAATTTCTGGCTAAAAATTTCCATATTTCACTTTCCTCATTGAAGAATCTGAAAATTTGAACCCTATCAATCCTAACACCCATTAGTTTTGATTAAGTTTGTCTTCTCTAAATATTTTATGAGTTATACCCCTGTAAATAAAGTCCGCATTGTTACTGCTGCCAGCCTTTTTGATGGTCATGATGCCGCTATTAATATTATGCGACGCATTATGCAAAGCAAGGGTGCAGAGATTATTCATTTGGGTCATAACAGGTCGGTAAAAGAAATAGTGGAAACGGCGATTGAAGAAGATGTGCAGGGGATTGCCATTACCAGTTACCAGGGTGGGCATGTTGAGTTTTTTAAATACATGAAAGATTTGCTGGAAGAAAATGGTTGCGGGCATATCAAAATATTTGGAGGCGGAGGGGGTACTATTTTACCTGATGAAATAGAAGAGTTACATAAATATGGTATCACCAGGATTTATTCTCCTGATGATGGCAGGAGGATGGGATTGGAAGGAATGATTGAAGATGTGATAAAGCAATGTAACCCGCAAGAGAGAATTGCTAAAGATCCAAAATGGAATGGAAAACTTCCTTTGGATGAAATAAAAGATGTAAGACGAATAGCAAGAGCAATAAGCTTAGCAGAAGGAGGAAACGATTACTCCCCGCAGTTAAAAGAACTCATAAAGCTTTCCGGGTCCATTAACTCCCCAGCGGGGGGCAGGGGGGCACCAGTTCTCGGCATCACCGGAACAGGCGGTGCCGGCAAATCTTCTGTTACAGATGAGATAGTAAGAAGATTTCTTTCCAACTTTTCTGACAAAACAATTGCTGTTATTTCTGTTGACCCTTCCAAGAAAAAAACAGGCGGAGCATTGTTGGGAGATAGGATTAGAATGAATGCCATCTCTCATCCGAGAGCATACATGAGAAGCCTGGCAACAAGAGAAGATAATACGGCATTGAGTAAAGCTGTTCAGGATGCTATTGATATTTGTAAAGCCGCCAGATTTGATTTTATTATTCTGGAGAGTGCCGGTGTAGGACAAAGTGATGCAAGCATTCTTGATTATTGCGATATAAGCATGTATGTAATGACACCGGAGTTTGGTGCAGCATCACAACTGGAAAAAATAAACATGCTTGATTATGCAGATTTAATTTGCATCAATAAATTTGACAAGGCCGGAGCATTAGATGCTTTAGCTGATGTAAAGAAGCAGTACAAAAGAAATCACCAGTTATTTACAGCAAAAGATGAAGACCTGCCGGTTGTTGGAACAATAGCCAGCAAGTTTAATGATGATGGAGTAAATCATTTGTTTGAATTACTGCTTAAAAAAATTGAATCCAAATCAAAAATTATTTTCGGTGAATATCATTTTGCAGAAACGGCTAAATCTGCACAGGCTATTATTCCGGCGAGTCGTGTCCGTTATTTATCTGAAATTTCGGAGAGCAACCGTGGTTATGATCAATTGGTGAAAGAACAAGCTGCTATTGCTACTAAGTTATATCAATTGCATGGGGCTTTAGAAATTCTTAAACAATCGGAGTCTCAGAACCCCCTTTCGGGGGGCAGGGGGGCTGAGGCCCTGCAACAACAAATCAATTTTTTTACAGAACAACAAACTCCTGTTGCCAGAAAACTAATTACCAACTGGCCCAATAAAATAAAGCAGTATCAAAAAGAGCACTACGAATTTAAGGTAAGGGATAAAGTAATAAAGCAGGAAATGTTCAGTAAAAGTTTATCAGGAACAAAAATTCCAAAAGTTGTTTTACCAAAATACCAGGACTGGGGAGATTTATTAAAATGGCAGGCACAGGAAAATATACCGGGAAGTTTTCCTTTTACAGCCGGCGTATTTCCATTAAAGAGAGAAGGCGAAGATCCGACAAGAATGTTTGCCGGTGAAGGTGGACCCGAAAGAACGAACAGAAGATTTCACTATGTTAGTGTCGATCAACCAGCAAAAAGATTATCTACTGCCTTTGATAGTGTAACACTATATGGAGAAGATCCTGATTTCCGTCCCGACATTTATGGCAAAGTAGGTAATAGCGGTGTAAGCATCGCCTCTGTTGATGATGCCAAGAAATTATACAGCGGTTTTGATTTGTGTGATCCAAAAACTTCTGTATCCATGACTATTAACGGCCCTGCTCCGATGTTGCTTGCTTTTTTTATGAATGCAGCTATAGATCAGCAGTGTGAAAAATATATTCTTGCAAATAATTTAAAAGAAGAAGTAAATAAAATCATCGAAGCAAAATTTAATATTGATGATTTACCAAGATATATTGGTATAGATGGAAAGCCAATACATCCGAAAAGTCTCCCTGAGCTTTCGGAGTCCAAGATCCCCCCTTCGGGAGGCGGAGGGGCTTTACCTCCTGGCAACAACGGCTTAGGTCTCCGTCTTCTCGGCTTATCCGGTGCTGATGTATTACCAAAAGAAGTGTATGAAAAAATAAAGGCTGAAGCATTATCACAGGTTCGGGGTACCGTACAGGCAGATATCCTAAAAGAAGACCAGGCACAAAACACCTGTATTTTTTCCACAGAGTTTGCATTGAAACTGATGGGCGATGTGCAGGAATATTTTATTGAAAATAAAATCCGCAATTTTTATTCAGTATCCATCAGTGGTTATCATATTGCAGAAGCAGGTGCTAATCCCATTACCCAATTAGCCTTTACCTTATCCAATGGCTTTACTTATTTGGAATATTATTTAAGCCGGGGAATGAATATTGATGATTTTGCACCCAATCTTTCTTTTTTCTTTAGTAATGGTATGGATCCTGAATATAGTGTGATAGGAAGAGTGGCCAGGAAGATATGGGCCAAGGCGATGAAGTATAAATACAAAGCCAATAAACGCAGCCAGATGCTGAAGTATCATATACAGACATCAGGCCGAAGCTTGCATGCACAGGAAATAGATATTAATGATATCAGAACTACGTTACAGGCTTTGTATGCCATCTATGATAATTGTAATTCTTTACACACCAATGCGTATGACGAAGCGATCACCACACCCACCGAAGAAAGTGTAAGAAGAGCAATGGCCATTCAATTAATCATCAACAGGGAACTTGGCACGGCTAAAAATGAAAACCCTACCCAGGGTTCTTTTCTCATTGAGGAATTGACAGATTTGGTAGAAGAAGCTGTGCTCGCCGAGTTTGACCGCATTACTGAAAGGGGAGGTGTGTTAGGAGCAATGG
>JBKJXQ010000338.1:0-4080 GCA_046716235.1 Chitinophagaceae bacterium | reverse complement strand
GTGTAATATTAGATTGGGTGCCTTCTCATTTTCCTTATGATGCGCATGGTTTGTTTATGTTTGATGGCACTCACACCTATGAATATGCCGATATGCGAAAAGGGTTTCACCCGGACTGGAACAGTTACATTTTTAATTATAAAAGGGGAGAAGTAAAATCATTCCTTATCAGCAGTGCCAGGTATTGGTTTGATATGTTTCATATAGATGGAATAAGAGTTGATGCTGTTTCGTCTATGTTAAAGCTTAATTACTCAAGAGAAGAAGGTGAATGGGAACCCAATGAATTTGGTGGTAATGGAAACATTGAAGCGATTGCTTTTATAAAAGATTTGAACGAAACTATTTACCGTGATTTCCCTGATGTGCAAACAATTGCCGAAGAAGCTACGGACTGGCCCGGTGTTTCAAAACCAACCTGGCAGGATGGATTGGGTTTTGGTATGAAATGGATGATGGGCTGGATGCATGATACGTTAGATTATTTTAAAACCGATCCATTGTTGAGGCAGTTTGAGCAGAATAAATTTTCTTTCAGCATGGCCTATTACAATGATGAAAATTTTATGTTGCCTCTTAGTCATGATGAAGTAGTACACGGCAAAAGCCCGATGCTGTATAAGATGCCGGGAGATGAATGGCAGAAATTTGCTACGCTACGATTGATGTATACATATATGTGGGCACACCCCGGAGCCAAACTTTTATTTATGGGAAATGAGTTTGGACAAACTACTGAATGGAATTACAAATCAGAATTGGATTGGAACTTATTGCAATTTGATGGCCACCGTATGTTAAAGGATTGTATAAGCGATTTAAATAAATTATTACAGGATGAACCGGGACTATATAAAAAACAATTTAACCAGGATGGTTTTGAATGGGTGGATTTAGATCATCGGGCCGAAAGTGTAGTTGTATTTAAGCGAAAAGGGGAAACAAGTGCAGATGATCTGCTGATCATTTTGAATATGACACCGGTAGTAAGAAATGATTGGGAAGTATATACAAACGGCAAAATGTACGAAGAGGAAATTTTTAACAGTGATAAAAAAAAGTATTGGGGTACCGGCGATATCTTCAATCCTGAAATAAGATGTGAATTGGTTGATGCAAATCAAAAAAGGTATAAGGTATTCGTAAATTTACCACCACTTTCTGGAATCATCCTGAAGTAATTACTATTTTGGAATGATATTAGCTTATTATCGGCCGGTTAACTTTGATTAGTAATTTGTAAAATCTACTTTAGTAATGCGAAAGGCATTAGAAATCCTTCCTAAAAATAACCCTATGACCCGTAACATCCTAACCATCTGTGTTGTGCTGATGATGACATCCGCCAATGCCCAAACTTCCATCACCACCATTAAAGTTGGTGTAGACAGTGCTGATTTTTTCCTCCAAAAAGGTTTATTGGAAAAAAAGAATGGCCGTCGTCTTGAATCACTGAAAAATTTTGAGAAGGCTGCTAAGTATGATGCAACCAGTAAATCGATTGTGGTTGAACTGGCCTCAGCCTATTTAGATTTACGACGCTATGGCCAGGCCAGAGAATCATATAAAAAACTGGTAGAACTGGGAGATGCCACTGCAGACAATTATAAACAATTGATGACACTCTCGTTTCAGCTTAAGCAAAATGAAGATGTGCTATTCTACGCTGATAAGCTCAAAACGGCTGACCCGTCAGCAAAAGTGTATTATTATGTAGGTAAGGTAAATTATGATATGGATAACTATGGTGAAGCTATAAAATTATTGAATGAAGCTGCCAAAGAAAATCCTGAAAATGCTGAAGTGCCTTATATGATAGCACATAGCTACGCCGATATGATGAATTTTAAACTGGCTATCCCATATTTTCAAAAAGCTATTCAACTTGATACGGCAAATAATTACTGGGTATATGAACTTGGCCTGATTTATTATGCCATGCATGATGATAAAAATGCATTAAAATATATTCTTGAAGCTGGACGAAAAGGATATAGAAAAGATAATGATTACCTGGAAAACCTTGGCATAGCCTATCTAAATGTGGGTGATCTGGAACAGGGGGTTGCGATGCTGAATGAAATATTGAAAAAGAAACCAAGCGATCTGAATATCCTGAATATGGTTGCTGAAGCTTACTATTATAAAGGAAAGTATCAATTGGCTATTGACTTTTGGGACCAGGTTCTTTTTTATGATAAAACATCTGCCAGTTCTTTATTTATGATTGGCATGGCCTATCAGAAAAAAGGAGAAAAAGAAAAAGGTATTGCACTTTGCGACAAAGCAATTGAAATGGACCCAACTCTTGCAGCTAACAAACAAAAGAAAATGATGATGGGTATGTAACTTAATCGTAAAAAAATATTTTAAAGCAATCATAAATTAATTTATGATTGCTTTTTTATTGCGTCTTTCTTCCCACTCAAACTACATTCTTTCAGGTACTTTTATTCCCAATAAACTCATTCCTGAGGCTATCACATTAGCTGTCATTTCAGAAATCTGTAAACGAAGTTGTTTCTTTTCTTCCGATTCAGCATTCATTACAGAATGCTCCGTATAAAAAGTATTAAATGATTTAGCAATATTAAAAACATAAATAGCAATCAGGGATGGATTATGCTCTGAAACCGCCTGTTCAATGATGGTTGGATATTGCTCCAGGAAAATTATAAGATCCTTCTCCAATTTTAGAAGACTCCCGGCTGCTGACTCCTGACTAACAACTCCTGCATGCTTCCTTAATATCGACTTAATTCTTGCATGAGTATATTGAACAAACGGCCCTGTGAAGCCATGGAAATCTATCGACTCTTCCGGATTAAAAATTATACGTTTTTTAGGATCAACCCTCAACAGAAAAAATTTCAAAGCTCCTAATGCAATTGTATCATACAATTCTTTCAACTCTGGTTCAGCAAAGTCTTTTACTTTCCCTAATTCTTCAGTTTTATTCCTGGCAACATTTACCATTTCTTCGATCATATCATCTGCATCTACTACTGTTCCTTCACGGCTTTTCATTCTTCCGGAAGGAAGTTCCACCATACCATAACTTAAATGATAAATTCCATCTGCATATGGTTTTTGTAATTTTTTTAAAATCAGCTTCAACACTTTCATGTGATAGTTCTGTTCATCCGCTATCACATAAATACTCTGGTCATACTTAAATTCTTCATATTTCTGCTGGGCTAATCCTAAATCCTGAGTGATATAAACGGAAGTGCCATCTTTTCTCAATACTAATTTTTCATCCAATCCTTCATCTGTCAAATCAATCCAAACACTGCCGTCCTCTTTTTTAAAGAAAATACCCTGGGCCAATCCTTCTTCCACAAATTTTTTACCTGGCAGGTAGGTTTCACTTTCGTAATAGGTTTTCGCAAAGTCGCTACCAATACGTTTGTAAGTAACTTCAAACCCAGCTTACACCCAGCTATTCATTTTTTTCCAAAGCTGCATCACTTCAGGTTTTCCTTTTTCCCAATCCAGCAGCATTTCTTGTGTACTTTTCAGTATGGGAGCTTCTTTCTCTGCCTCCTCTTTTTTCATACCTCCGGTTACCAGTTCTTCTACCTGCCTTTTATATTCATCATTAAATTTTACATAATATTCTCCTACAAAATGATCGCCTTTGGTGTTGGCAGATGCTGGTGTGGCTCCATTCGCAAACAGTTGCCAGGCTATCATACTTTTACAAATATGAATGCCCCGATCATTTACAATGCAGCTCTTTATTACTTCATAGCCACTTTCTTTCAGCATTTGTGCCACACTCCATCCCAGAAAATTATTTCTTAAATGCCCGAGATGTAATGGTTTATTAGTATTAGGAGAAGAATACTCCACCATTACCTTTTCGCCATTAGCTTCTTTACATCCAAATTTTTTGGACGCATAATTTGTTTGTAAAAAATCAACCCAGTAATTATCCGAAATAGTTAGATTCAGAAATCCTTTAATAACATTATACCCGGTAAAAATTTCGGGGTCAGCTTTTATCAATACCTCACCTATCTCACTGCCCAATGCTTCAGGTGACTTTTTTAATTGTTTTACATAAGAAAAAAGTAC
>JBKJXQ010000337.1:0-2507 GCA_046716235.1 Chitinophagaceae bacterium | reverse complement strand
CTCATGGATATACTTATACGATATATCATATAATGAGTAAGTTCAATTATGTAATTTCAAAAGCTGTTATTGATGGCAAAGATTATTTTCTTGATGCCAGTGAGCCACGTATGGGTTTTGGAAAATTACACCTTCGTTGTTATAACGGACATGCAAGAATTATCAATAATGCGGTTGACCCGGTTCAATTAAATACTGAATTGGTATCAGAATTAAAATTTACTACTGTCTTTATTATTAATGATGAAAAAGGAAACCTTATTGGGAGTATGCAGCAAAGACCCGGATATTATGAATCACTTGATCTCCGGGATCGGATAAAGGAAAAAGGCAATGAGGAACTTCAAAAGGATATTAAAAAAGCATTTGGGTCTGATATCAGTATCAGTAATTTTGTTGTCGATTCACTTGATAAATATGAAAGTGCCTTAGGTATAAAATATGACTTCGATTTAATTAGTGAGAAAGAAGATATTATTTACCTGAACCCGATGTTTGGCGAAGGTTATAAAGAAAACCCTTTTAAATCGGCTGAACGGGTGTACCCGGTAGAAATGCCCTTTACAATGGATGAAACTTTCAATCTGCAACTGGAAATACCTCAGGGCTATTTGGTAGATGAATTGCCCAAATCTATTATAGTAAAATTAAACGAACAGGATGAAGGTAGCTTTGAATACCTGATTTCACGATCAGGGGATAATATTTCCTTTCGTTCCCGTATTAAAATGAACAGGGCCAATTTTTTGCCCGATGAATATGAAATGTTGCGGGAATTTTTTAGCCTGATTGTAAAAAAACAGGCAGAACAAATTGTATTTAAAAAGAAAAAATAAGTCAATGCGAAAAATAATACTTGGCACAATGCTTTTTCTTTTGTTTGTGCTACCATCCATTGCTGCTGATGGGGTATATGCGGTATCAAAAATACAGGCGGGCTTACTCCTGGATGCTCATGTAGTACAAAGAATGGAAGATATCAGGTATGAAGTAAGCTCTCTTACAAAAACAAGGCTATACAGAAAATATGCAATAACCATATTAAATGAAAATGGTAATGATTTCTCCTCTTTATATGTGCATTATGATAAATTACGTTCTATTAAATCAATTGAGGGTAAGTTGTTTGATGCATACGGAAAAGAATTAAAATCGTTGAAAAATAAGGACATTGAAGATAGAAGTAATATAAGCGGTATCAGCCTTATTGAAGATAGTCGTATAAAAATTCATAATTTTTATTATAAAGTATATCCTTATACGGTAGAGTATGAGGTGGTAACGGAGTTTAATAATACGCTGATGTTTTTTCCCTGGTTTCCACAACCAGCTGAAAAATATGCGGTAGAAAAAAGTACTATGTCAGTTGTCTGCCCCTCTTGGTTCACTTTTCAATACAAGATGTTTAATTATAAAGGTGAACCTGTGATCAGCACAGTGAAAGAGGAAAAAATTTACACATGGCAGGTAATAAGTCTTCCGGCAATCAAAAAAGAATATGCTGATCCCGATTGGCAATATCTTACAACTACCGTTTATTTTAAGCCAGATAAGTTTGAATTCGAAGGGTACGAGGGGACGATGAGCTCATGGAAAGATTTAGGAAATTTTCAGGTACAATTAAACCGGGGACGAGATATACTACCTGAGGCAATAAAGCAGAAAGTTCATCAGTTAACGGATGCTATTACAGATACAAAAGAGAAAATAAGAATATTGTATGAGTACATGCAAAAAAACACCCGTTACATAAGTATACAGCTCGGTATTGGGGGACTTCAGCCATTTGATGCAGCTTTTGTCGCCAAAAATGCATACGGTGATTGTAAAGCATTAAGTAATTATATGTATTCTTTACTTAAAGAAGTGGGCATTAAAAGTTGCTATACACAAATAAAATCCGGCGCAGGAGAATATTTTTTTATGCCTGATTTTTCTACCGATCAATTTGACCATATAATTTTATGTGTGCCAATGCCAAAAGATACTATATGGCTGGAATGTACAAGCCAGACTATACCGGCTGGTTATCTCGGTAATTTTACCTGCGATAGATATGCCTTGCTAATAGATGATGCTGGTGGTCATCTTGTTCGTACACCTAAATATGGAATGAATGAAAATATTGAAATAAGGCAGGTGAAGGCTACACTTGCTGAGGATGCTTCTTTGCAGGTAAAATCGGAAACAACTTACGGTGGTCTTCAGCAGGATGATTATAGTGGGTTGATTAATAATCTTTCAAAAGATAAAGTGAAAGAGGTGTTACATAAACAACTTGATTTCGCCACTTATGATATCAAAGGATTTAATTATAAAGAAAATAAATCTTCGCTGCCTACCATTGTAGAGTCGCTTGATATTTTTGTAAGTAACTATGCTACCATTACTGGTAAACGGCTTTTCATCGTTCCCAATATAATGACAAGAACCCACCGTAAATTACCAGTTGATACAGAACGTAAACATGATCTGGATCTTGGATTTGAATTTAAAGATATTGATAC
>JBKJXQ010000336.1:0-3159 GCA_046716235.1 Chitinophagaceae bacterium | reverse complement strand
ACATAAGTCTCCGTACCATCGGCAGCTGTATTTCTATTGGCATTACAATGAATCGAAACAAAAATAGTAGCATTAAATCTATTGGCAATATTGGCTCTTTCAATTAAATCAATAAAAACATCTGTTTTTCGAGTATAGATGACATCCATTTTGGGTGTAGCTTCTAATATTTTTCCAACTTTTAAAACTACTGCCAAAGCAATATTTTTTTCTATACGACCTTCATAAACTGCACCAAAATCGTGTGCTCCGTGACCTGCATCTAAAGTTACTTTGAAAGTATTAGATTGACTGTACCCGATTAACGAAAATATTATCAAAATAAAAGTTAATATTATTTTAATTTTATATGTTTTGTGCATAAAGTTATAAGTTAATTTAATTAAAACACTACCGTCATAAAATTTTTTATTTGACTATTTTTGACAAAAAATAATATGTAAGTTTGACATGTCAAAAAACAGGCCATAATTTTACAAAAATAGCATTTAAACCTTTGTATACAAACTTATTTAATATCGTTTTATTATCAATTT
This sequence comes from Chitinophagaceae bacterium, assembly GCA_046716235.1. GTDB lineage: Bacteria > Bacteroidota > Bacteroidia > Chitinophagales > Chitinophagaceae > JJ008. The sequence continues at coordinate 2,623 of JBKJXQ010000336.1, read as the reverse complement.
TCCTATCATTAGGGTCTGGTAAATTATATTCTCAAGATATATCAAAAAAAAAGACGGACATATCCCCTAAAAAACAAATAGATAGCACTAAAAAAAGTATTAATCAGAATAAAACTCCCGTTTTAACTGTTGAAAAAGAAGCTGATACAATCAAAATCGATAGTATCAATCCTACTAAAGCATTTCTAGACGGTAAAGTAAGATACAAAGCAGATCAGTATGCTAAGATCGATCAGAAGAAAAAACATATCACTCTTTACGACAAAGCTGAATTGTACTATCAGGACATCGAATTGAAGTCTGGAATAATCATCATGGATTATGAAAAAAATGAGGTATATGCTGGGCGTATCAAAGATTCAACAGGTGCTTACACTCAATTTCCAAACTTCAAACAAGGTGCAAATGTAATTGAACCAGATTCTATCCGTTTTAATTTTAAAACAAAAAAAGCTTTAATTTGGAATTCAAGATCAGATCAAGGAGAATTTAAAATCAAAGCTACCATAACCAAAAAAGAAAATGATTCCGTTTACTTTTTAAAAGGAGCCCGTTTTACTACTTCAAAAGACGTGGACAATCCTGAATATTATTTTCAAACCAACAAAGTAAAATTTATTCCAGGTAAAAAAGTAGTGACTGGATTGACTAATATGGTTATCGCAAACGTGCCAACTCCTATAGCTTTACCGTTTGCTTTTTTTCCAATGAGTAAAGAAACCAGTATTTCAGGATTAATTTTACCTAGCTATAATGACTCCAACAACAGAGGCTTTTCTCTTCAAAATTTAGGCTATTATTTTGCGTTGAGCGATAATTATGATTTAACCGTTTTGGGAGATTATTATACTAATGGAAGTTATGGACTGCGTTTTGAATCTAGTTACGCCAAAAGATATAATTACAGAGGAAACTTAAATATTAGATTCGAAAATTTAATCACCAGCGAAAGAGGGTATCCGGATTATTTAAAGCAAAATATATACAACATTCAATGGTCCCATTCCAAAGACTCAAAATCAAATCCGAATTCTAGTTTATCAGCATCTGTGAATCTTGGAAGCAGTAGATATTTCCAGCAATCCATCAATCAAGTCAATATTGGATCGAATCTTAATAACACATTAAGCTCTTCTATATCCTATTCAAAAACCTTCAATTCAGTTCCCCAAGTTAGAATGTCATTGACCGCAACACATTCCCAAAACACTCAAACGGAAGAAATCAATATGACTTTACCCACTTTACAATTGAGCGTTGACCGGATTTATCCGTTTGTAGGGAAAGACGGAGTTAAAAAAGGATTTTTCAAAAACATCAACTTACAATACAATTTAAACGGTAGAAATAGCATCGTAACAACTGATTCTTTATTCTTTAAACCGCAAATGTTTAGAGATGCAAAAATTGGTTTTCAACACAGCATTCCATTAAGCACTAATTTTAAATTGTTCAAATATTTCAGTGCTTCAACCTCTATGAACTATGAGGAAATTTGGTACACCAAAACAATTGAAAGAAGTTATGACGTTGACCAAAGCAAAGTTGTTGACAAGACCATAAATGGATTTGATGCCTTCAGAACATACTCCTTTTCATCCAGTGTTGGAACTACAATATATGGTACCTTTAATTTCGGCAATGACAAAAAAATCAAATCGATAAGACACGTCATGAGACCATCGGTTTCGTATGGCTACACTCCTAGCTTTGAAAAGTATTATGACACTTATTCTTCAGACGCAACAGGAACCATGATGAAGCAATATTCAGGATTTGAAAGCGGAATTTTTGGTGCTCCGGGATTAAATAATTCTAATACTTTAGGCTTTGATTTGAGCAATACTTTTGAAGCCAAAGTTACTGATAAAGACAGCACTAAAGTAGAACCTAAAAAAATAATGCTTCTTAATAACTTAAATCTTTCCACCAGTTATAATCTTGATGCCGATGGTGTAACGACACTTGCCTTTTCTCCAATAAGAGTTAGCGGTGGGACAACTTTACTAGATAACAAAATGAATGTCAATTTTGGAGCAACATTAGATCCTTATGCCATTGACAATTCAGGAAACCGAATTAATGTATTTAACATTGATAATGGCGGAAGTCTTTTTAGAATGACGAGCTCTAATATGACCTTAAATTATTCTATTTCGAGCCAAGGCAAAGACAAAACTGACAAGGAAAAGAATACCCAAAGTCAAAGAAATGGTGGCCGCGAAGATGATTTATTTGGAACAAATACTGACTTAGGCGATAGTCGAAGAAGTCAATTTAACGAGGAGGAAGAAGACGAAGGGGAAGATAAAATCTCAGAATTTTTCAATTCAAAGTTACCTTGGGACATGACATTTGCCTATTCCTTGACTTACGGAAATAACAATAGAGAAAATAAAATCATTGGGAATTCTATAATGATTTCAGCAAATGCTGACATAACTCCAAAATGGAAAGCAGGAGTGTCTACAGGGTATGATTTTGTACAAAAAGGAGTTACTTTCACCCAGCTTCGTTTTGAGAGAGATTTGTTGAGTTGGAGAATGGATTTTTACTGGTCTCCATTTGGCACCAATGCAAATTGGGGTTTCTTTATCGGAATAAAATCTGGTGTACTTAGTGA
>JBKJXQ010000335.1:0-6501 GCA_046716235.1 Chitinophagaceae bacterium | reverse complement strand
GCTTATCTGATTGAATAAAAAGTAATGCCCCTTCCACATCTATCATTTGGTTATCCAGCTGCTTTGCCAGTAAATAAGTAGACCGGATGGAATCGATGGTGACATCAAAATTTTCAATAAATTTTTTATCCTCCGCAATAGCATATCCGCGGACAGCCGATTCGGCATTTTTAATGTACAGGCCCAGCTTCGGCAACTCGTTATTCAGCTCAATGTTTTGGGTCTGTTTGCTGAACTCTTCCTCCAGCCAGTTATTTTGAACTACAAAACGATAGATAGCGGTGACAAGCAGTGCCATTAAAATAAACAGTAGAAACAGTATCTTTTTTTTACTGTTCACCCATTTCATGGTATGTTGTAACTGTTTATGCATTATATCTTATTTTCCCCGGTGTGTTACTATTTTTAATTAATTCAATAAAATCAGCCTGTGTGTAAAGCACTGATTATGGCGGGTATTTTTTCAAAATCATCATACTTATTAAATATAAAATCGGCACCAATTTCCTGGTATAATTTTAGTTTCCTTTCATCGGTATTGGTGTATAAAACAATAACTACTGTTTTCTCATTTTTTATTTTTATTTTTTTCAATATTTCTATAGCACTGTTCCCGGAGAAATTTACATCCAATAAAACGACAGCCGGCTTTATTTTGTCCAACAGTTTTATAGCATCTTTCTCCGAAGCCGCTTTATAAATTGCTCTCTCTTGTTTTGCCTCAGCTACCAGATCACCCAACCTGTCGGCAACATTAGTGGAGCTATCAATAATCAGTACTGGCATAGAATTGTTTTACGTTACAAAGAACCCATAATTGCAAAGGGAAAAAGTAGTGCCGGAAGTCAACTTTTAATAGAAGTATAAGCCTGGAGTGGGTAGTAGTATTACTACTGCAAACATTATAGAAAAGTAAGATTGACGATACAACTAAGTATTTAAATCAGAAATAATATGATGGGTGATGGCATAACGGGTTAGTCCTGAATTGGTGGTAAGGTCCAATTTTTCCATTATCCGGCTGCGATGGGTGCTAACCGTTGTTAAAGCTATGGAGAGTGATTCGGCAATTTGGGTAACCGTTTTACCTAATGCCAATAGTTTAAAAATTTCAAACTCCCTGTTGGAGAGCAGCTCATGTGGTTTTTTATCTTTTTTCTGTCCCAGTATTTTTTCAGCTACTTCAGCAGTAATATATTTTCTTCCCATTAAAATCCGTTGGACAGCGGTAATCAGCTCATAGGGGGCTGCATTTTTATTTAAATACCCGGATGCTCCGGCTTTTAAAGCCCTGATGGCATATAAGTCTTCCGAATAAATGCTCAATATTAAAACCGGTAAATCAGGTTTTATCAATTTTATTTGTTCCAATGCTTCCAACCCACTGCGGCCGGGCATATCCAGGTCGGATATTACCATATCAAAATCATGTAGTGTTATTTCTTTAATCAGGCTTTCACCATCGTTAACTTCTATTATCTCTACAGACGGATATTCATCCTTCAGGATCTGAATCAACCCTAATCGTATAAAGCTGTGATCGTCGGCTAAAATGATGCGTTTCATGAATTTAATTTATTACCATGAAGACCCTGCAGGGCTTCTGTTTTATAAGTTTTATAATTTTTCTTCTTGGCTTTCCGTATAAATATTGGTTTTTTCAGGCGTGCAAGGCAGGCTGATGCTAACAGTAGTTCCATTTCCCGGCGATGAATTCAGTTCAAATTTTCCTTTTAGTGAAGCTACCCGTTCTTTCATTCCTAATATACCAAATGATTTATTATTTCTCAGCAATGTTGTATCAAAACCTACTCCATCATCTTCAATAGTAAGCTCAATAGTAGTTCCGGTATTATTTAAGGAGGCAATTACCCGCTTCGCATTCGCATACCTGGTAATATTGGTAAGAGACTCCTGAAAGGCCCTGTAGATACAGGTAGCAATTGCATCATCCACTTTTAATTCAGTCTCCATACAGTTTAATGTAAGTGGGATATTGGTATTGGTAGTAAACTGTCGTCCCTGCCATTCCAATGCATCTATTAATCCATAATGTTCAAGCATGTCGGTACGAAGTTCATTTAAAATTCTTCTTACTGATATATGGCTTCCATCAAGCAGGCTGATAATATTATTTATTTTGGATTTGATAATGGTAGATTCTCCCGGTATTTTTTTATCAATCCAGGCCACATCCATTTTGATGGCTGTAAGTTGCTGTCCCAGGTCATCATGTATTTCCCTGCCGATTCTTTTCCGTTCTTCTTCCCGTATGTTTTGCAGGTGCGCTGTTAGCTGGCGCAATTGCTCGGCACTTTCTTTAATTACTTCCTCTCCTTTTTTTCTTACAATAATTTGTTTTACCAATACTTCTTTGTGTTTTTCGTTTTGTTCAAACAATTTGGAATTCTCAATAGCATGTGCTACTTGGATACCAATCAACTGAATGTGTTCTTTTTCTAAAGCAGTAAATATTCGTTTTTCTGTCCGGGAATAAAGCCTGATTATTCCAATTACTTTATTCCCGATATGCAGGGGTGCCCCGGTACAGGAAATATAGTTGAATTTAGCCAGGCTCTTCTCCCTGTATTTAATCCATTCATTGTCTTTGCTCGTATCCTCTATAGTAAGACATATTTTTTTTGTTATAATGTCTTTAAAGTATGAAGTAAATAAATCCACTACTTTTTCCTGTTCATGATCCGCTAATCCAATACTGGAGAGCATTTCTAATTTTTCATTTTTTATAAGATGAATTGTACTGGCATCCACCTCAAAAGCTTCCTTTATTTTTATCAGAAATTCTTTAGCTTGTTCTGATATAGAAGATTTATCCATCCGGAGTTCGCTGACCGAAGTAAGAAAAGTAAACCTCCGGATCGATTTTTCCATTTCCAGTGTTTTACCGGCGATGATTTTCTTTAACTCTTCATCACTTATAGCTTTATCTGTTTTTAGTTTTTCATATCTACCCTTATAAGTGAGTATAGAAAAAATATCTTCCTTGCCTTTTTTTTCAATTGAAGCAGGATTATTTTTTTTACTATCAAAATAATACAGATAGAGATATAAAACAGTAGCAAAAAATAAAGCAGCTATCGATTTGCCAACCACCTGGCCAATAATTTTGTTCCCCAAATTGGCACTATTCCAAAAACTTGCCCCCATAAAAACCACCGCATCGAAATTAAGTACAATCAACATGGTAAATAAAAGCCGGGTAAATAAATTAAACCGGGGTTGCTTAGTAAAGAAAAACTCATAAAGTATAACTATGAGTAATGCGTCCATTATCAGTACAATGGTTCCTACAAAAAATACACGGAAGTTTACTTTAAATAACTTTTGGGTTGTGCCGGAAGAATAAATGATATCCTGCATGGCAGTTTCCTGCAGGTTGGTAATAAATCCAAATAAAGTAAAAGACATATTTGCCAGAATAATTCCAATAATCAGTGCCTGTGTACTACGTACCCCCTCTTTTATATAAATTAATAAAATAGCAAAAAGGGTTGAGCCGAAAATTATGGTGGATCCGGGGGCGATGGATATTCCGTCTGTAATATTTATTTTAAATGACGTAGAAAGAATAGTTTGTAAAAATTGATTGGATCCTAATAAAATATACAATGGCAGCAGACCGAACCGGGGTTTTAACCGGTAAAACAAAAGAATGAGTACAGCAATCAAAATCAGTTCGGTCAATATGGATAACCCGATATACATTAGCTTTTTTATTTGTTTTTAATAAATAACCCAAAAAAAACCGGGATATAATTTACTGTCTCTTTTACTATTTCAAGCCGTGTTTATTTTTTAGTTCTTTCAGCTCCTCTTTCAATTCTATAATCCTCGCTTCACGGCCAACAAATAAATCGTTTATTTCTTCTAATTCAGCATTTATTTTTTCCAAGTCAGCAGTACGATCCTTAACCCGTTGTTCCAGATCCTGGTTTAATTGATAAATTTTTTCTTCTGCTTTTTTTCGTTCAGTATTATCTAAAATATAGGCAACACCATATATGTGACTATGATTACTGATAGATGCCGCACCAATTACTACAGGAACACGGCTTCCGTCTTTGCAGAAATACTCTTTTTCAAATGTCTGGCAAATACCTGTTTGCTGAATTTGTTCTATTCCAATCTGATCAAGGGTAGCATATTCCGGTGGGGTCATTGTTTTCCAGTTTACTTTTCCCTGCATAAAATCGTGGCGGGTGTAACCAGTAATTTCCAGGAAACGATTATTTACTTCGAATATTTCACCATTAATGTCCCAGAAAAAAAATCCAACCATGTCCGATTCAAATATTCTTCGGAACATAGCTTCACTTTGCTGCAATGCTTTTACTGCATTTTTGCGTTCAGTAATTTCCCGGTAATTGAATACAATAGCATGGAGGTAGGGTTCGTTTAATAAATTATTATAACTGCCTTCAAGCCATTTGTAACTGCCATCCGGCATTTTGTGCCGGTATTCCAGTAATGATATATCCGCAGGATTATTTATAACATTAATAAAGGCGGACGTTATTTTCTCCACATCATCCGGATGTATCAGGTCGGGCCGCACCTTACCAAGAATTTCGTTGCTATCATAACCAAGTATTTTTTCGGCGGAAGGACTCATATCTAATACCACTCCGTCGGCGCTAATTACAGTAAGTCCATCGGTACTATTCTCAATCAATGCCCTGAATCTTTTTTCATTAATGACAATTTTTTCTTCTGCCTCTTTTCGTTCGGTAATATCCCTTATAAAAGCACAAAAGAATTCCTCGTCCCCTTGTTTAATAGGTAGTATCGTTAACTCAATCGGAAATTCCTGACCTTGCCTGTTGATTGCCTTTAACTCTAATAATACATTTAAAACCGGCCCTTCCCCTGTTTTTAAATAATTTTCCATTCCCTTGTTATGCATTTCCCTGTATGGCTCAGGAATAATAATTTCGGATAACACCCTGCCATATACTTCCTCTTCCTTCCATCCAAATATATTTTCTGCCTGTGGGTTCCAAAAGATAACCTCTCCTTGAATACCGATACAAATAATGGCATCAAGTGCGGCATTCATAATTAATCTTCTCTGCTCTTCGCTATTCCTGATATTTTCTTCAATTTTTTTCCTTTCTGTTATATCTCTTGCATAGCAGGCCAGGCCGGTTATATTTTTTTCATTATACACAGGACTGAAATTGATTTCTAACCAAAGAACAGTGCTATTATTTATTACGGGTGCAAAAGATATTTCTTTTGTAAAAAACTCTCCTGTCAGTGCCTGTTCGTATAATCCTTTCCAAAATGATAATTGATCAGCGGAAAAAATATCTTCCCGGAGCATATTGTCACCTGGCTTAAAGACTGTTCCCGTTGAAACAACTAAACTGTTGATGAATGCTTTATTAGCGGCAATCAATTTCAGGTCTTTGCTTACACTCCATATCAAATCATAGGTAGAATTAATGAGTGCTTCTTTATCCCTGCGTTCAAATTCTTTTTGCTCTTCGGCATTTTTTTGTACGGTTATATCAATCCCCATTCCTATCAGGCAGGTTTTGTTATCAAACTTACCTGTACGACCATTAAAAAAGTAAGGAATTTTTTCTCCGTTCTTTGTTAAAAAATTCGCTTCGACTTCAGCCATACCTGTTTCAAATACTTCACTTATTCTATTAGCCAGTAATTCTTTTTCTTCAACAGGAAAAAAATCAAGAGGGTGCATTATGGCAATTGCTGCGCCGGAATACCCTGAAATAGTTTCAAAATTTTTATTCCACCGTAGAAATTTACCGTTTTCATCAAACAGATAAAAAATACCCGGTAAACTATTGATGATTGAATCTGACAGATCTTTTTCCCTGAGAACCTGTTCCTGTATTTTTTTATTTTCAGTAACATCTCTCGTTACGCCTAATAAGGATATAATTTTTTCTTTCTCATTTTTTAAGGGAACGGCATTCATCTCCATCCAGCGATGGGTTCCTTTTAATCCAATCAGTTCAAATGAAAGCTTACCTGACTTACCTTCAAAAATACTTTTTGTGAATTTTGCAAAAGCATCACGGTGGTCTGGCGCAATAATGCTCAATACAGATTGCCCCTTTACCATTTCCAGGTTATCAGCTTCTATCATAGCAAGACCTGCCGGGTTCATATCAATCAATTCTCCATTGAGGCCAAGTTGTTTTATACATTCCGGGTCTGTTTGTAATATGGTATATAAATGCCGTTGCCTTTCTGCCAGCGATAGTTCTGTCTTTTTTTGTTCTGTTATATCCATCATACTTCCCACCATACTCAGCGGTTTTCCATTATCATCTCTTAAAATATAACAGCGGTCATAAATATTTCTGTACTCATTGTTTGGCGTTCTAAAACGATATTCAGAAATAAATATTTTCTTATCGGAATTAAGGCTTCTTTCCTGCATTTCAAGTATAATATCCCGGTCAGCAGGATGAAGACGTTCTTGCCACTGTTCTACTGCCGGAACAGGGT
>JBKJXQ010000334.1:0-3797 GCA_046716235.1 Chitinophagaceae bacterium | reverse complement strand
CCAACCCAGAGCCAGCCAAACTGTTATTTTAAGGCGGATACCACATTGGCCAGATTGGCGATTAGATCGGGTTCCCCATCTAATAACCCTTTAATCTGCGGAATTAACGACTCGTATTCTTCAGCATTATTGCCAGTAATAATTTGTAAATCTTCTGCCATAGTGCAAAGATAACTGAAGTATTCTTAATATGGAAACAACATTTGTTTAATAGGAAGACGTGGAGTAATACCTCTATTCGTAAAACCTAGGTGGTTAACAGACTAAATCATATTATAGTTCAGCAGGTTTTTTTATGCTTCCACAAATTTTTTCAGCGATGTTCCGGTAATGTATGTCCAACCTTCTGCAAAATTATGTTTAGCGAAATCAGGAATAGTAACAGGAAATGTTTCTAATCCTGCATGTGTAAGTTTTAATGTTGTTTTTGTGTCTTCGGTAAACAATTCAAATGTTACCAGCGAATTACCTTCGTAGCCTTCATATTTCCAACTATAGCTTAGTTTTTTTAACGGAACAATCTCTTTTACTTCACATAGATGAATATAATGCATATTTTCATCTTTACCTGTTCCTGCAAATTGAAATTGAAAACCAACTTCCGGTTCAAAAGCAGCTATTTCAAAAAACCATTTTTTCATTGCATCCTTATCTGTTATGGCCTGCCATACTCTTTCAATAGGGGAATCGTAAGTTCTTTCGATAACAAGTGGTTCGGTGTTCATACTATGATTATTTAATTGTTATGAGATGAATATTGTTAGCCAATTATCATCGTTTATATACCTTTTAGCTTTTTGTTTTCTTTCAGCCAGTCTTCAAATTCTTGCAATGAGTAACTACTCAGATTATTTTCTTTTGTCATTCCGCCTTTTTGCGCAGCGAGTACTCCGTATTTTATATCATCAAAACCGTCCAGTGCATGGGCATCCGGATCTATTGAAAGTAAAACACCTTTCTCTATGGCATAGTCAATCCACTTCCAATCAATATCTAATCTCCTGGGGTGGGCATTTAGTTCTACCACCACATGGTTGGCAGCACAAGCTTCAATTATTTTTTTATGATCCAGGGGATAGCCATTTCTGCTTAACAATAATCTACCCGTCATGTGTCCAAGAATAGTAGTATATGGATTTTCGATAGCCATTATCAAACGCTTCATTGCTTTTTCTTCCGGCATTTTCAGGTTGCTATGTACGGAGGCAATAACGAGGTCGAAGGTTTTTAATATTGCTTCGGGATAATCCAGGCTGCCATCGTTTAAAATATCGCTTTCAATACTTTTGAAAATTTTAAATGCTTGCTTGCCTGTACTTTTTTCTGAAGACTGGAGTGCAAATTTATTATTAAGCTCATCTATATAACGGTGTTGTTCCCTTATCCGGTCTTCTTTAAGGCCGTTTGCATAAAAAGCCGCCTGGGAGTGATCGGAGATTACGAGGTATTCATGCCCCCGTTTGATACATTCATTAGCCATTTCTTCAATCGTATAGGAGCCATCACTCCAATTACTATGGCTGTGGATGATGGAACGTATATCCTTAGTTTGAATAAGCGATGGCAGTTTATTTTTCTTAGCTTTTTCAATAATGCCGGCTGTTTCCCGCAGGCATGGAAGTATGTAAGGAATATTTGCCTTATTAAAAATAATTTCATCATTCTCTGTTTCATCACCATGAAAATGCAACTCAGGAAATGATTGTTGAAATGCGGTTACAAATTCTTTGCTGCCGGTTGAATTGAATAATTTCTCAGCCCTGTTTGTTCCACCACTATATAATCTAAGTTTTAATCCATTCTTTAATTTATATAAAATACTGGTGTCGGTTTCTTCCAGCATTTCAGGTGGTTGTGCTGTTTGAAATTTCGGTTTAATTATTTCATTGGTTTCAAGTATCACAAATTCGAGTTCTTCGATGATTAATTCCTGCCTCCTGTAGGCACCCGTTATCCTTACTTTTTCGGGAGAAAATAGTTTTTTGAGGTAATTCTCAACTTGTGGAAATACTTCATCCAACTGCGCAAAGAGAAAATTTCCCTGGTTAAGAAAATAAAATTCTATTGCTTCCTGAACATTTTTTTGTGTTTTTTCACCAAAGCCTTTAAAAAGAGTGAGACGGTTTTCATTACAGGCATATAATAATTCACCCAACGATTCTATCTCCATCTGTTTCCAGACAGTATTAATTTTTTTGGGACCAATGCCTTTTATATTCAGCATTTCTATTACACCGGCGGGGGTATTGCTGATGTATTCGTTTAATAGTTCAAGCTTGCCTGTATCTAATAATTCGATGACTTTTTTCCCTGTGCTTTCGCCAATACCTTTTATGCTGAAGAGTTTTTCTTTTGGCGTATCTTTTAATTGCAGGGGCAGCTTCTCTATGTTGAAAGCCGCTACAGCATAGGTTTTCGACTTAAAAGAATTTTCGCCATGAATGTCCATCAGTTTGGAGAGCAGGGAGAAATTATCAGCTATGGCATCATTATTCATTAATGCAAAGTAAGAATTTTTATGAGCCACCGGCTACACAGAATTCAACTTAGCCGGGAATATCTATTGAGGAAAAATTGTAAATAGTTTGTTGTAAAGAAAAGCACAAACAGAGGCATAAAAAAAGTCCTGCAACTTGCAGGACTTTACTTATTTCAGTTAAGAAAAGAAAGTTATTTCTTTTTCTTAGCAGCTTTTTTCTTTGGAGCAGCTTTTTTAGCAGCTTTTTTTGGAGCAGCTTTTTTAGCAGCTTTTTTCTTAGTAGCCATTTTGTTTAGAATTTAATGTTTAGTAAAAATGGGTTAACGATAGTAAAAATAACAATTATTTTATACTACCCAAATTTTTTTTCCACAAAATTCAAAACGGAGGGAAATGGTTATGCTTCGGCAGGTGTTACAGAAACATACATTCTATCGTTTCTTCCTTTACGAAATGCAACAACACCATCGCTTAATGCAAATAAAGTAAAGTCTCTTCCTACACCAACATTTTTACCAGGATGATAAACAGTGCCACGCTGACGAATAATAATATTACCGGTAACTATTGCCTGGCCACCAAAAATTTTTACACCAAGACGTTTACTATGTGAGTCACGACCATTCTTTACACTGCCTTCACCTTTTTTATGTGCCATTAGATTAAATTTTAAAATATCAAATCCCAAATTTCATAAATCATCTTATCGTGGGATTTCAAATTTATTGTTTGATTTTTTAAGCTATGCTTGTTACTTTAATTTTTGTGTATGCAGTACGATGTCCTTTCTTTTTATGAAAGCCTTTTCTTCTTTTCTGTTTGTAAGCAATTACAGTATCACCTTTTACCTGGTCAACAATTTCTGCTGCTACTTTTGCAGTTACATCAGTACCTGTAGTTAGTTTACCATCGGCAGATGCCATTAATACTTCTAATGCTACTGCATCACCTGCAATACCTTCAACACGGGGAACATACAAAGTCTGATCTTTCTCTACTTTGTACTGCTGTCCGGCTATTTTTACTACTGCTATCATAATTTAAAATTGGGAGGCAAAAGTAAGGAGAAAATTTGTATCGGCAAACGGAAAATCAAAGTTTTACTTGTTATAATTTAACCATAAAACAACGAAGTATGTGGATAAAATGGCACTATTTGTACACCCTTGCTTTATATTTGTACCCTTTACCCGGAAACCTTTGCCTGTTTTGTGCCAATGGTTCAATTTTAAAGGCGAATATCTGGATTTTCCATATCAAAAAGTATGAAAATAAAGTCCTTTCTAGCCAAACCATTTGCTTCCTATATATATAAAGG
>JBKJXQ010000333.1:0-3411 GCA_046716235.1 Chitinophagaceae bacterium | reverse complement strand
GCATGAGAGGGATTATATGTTTTTGAACGATCCTACATAATTATATTTAATCCTTATCCCTAAAAAACTAACAACTTCTTCGTTTCTTTTTTAGGGATTTTTATAATTAGCTCCGCATCTTATTTGTAGTCTCTGCATCAGTTTTAATTTAGTAAAAACAGTTGCCAGTAGCCTTCCCTGATTTTAAAGTCCGACCGCTATTATCCGGTTCCCAATAGTTGGACTCGTCATTGAAACAAGGAGGATTTTTGTTACAAAAATAAAACCCCGCAAAAAAGCAGGGTCTTACAAACAATTCATTTTATATAACTTTACAACCGTCTTATCTTAATATTTTTAAATTCTACATCATTACCATGATCCTGTAAACCAATATGCCCTTTTTTATAAGTGCCAAAAGCAGGCATGCCTTTGAATTTGCTATTGGCTACCATCTTCTTCCAGTTATCATCCCACAAAATGGTAGAAACTACATTGGTCCCATTGAGATAAAAATCAAGTTTGCCATTCAAACATTTTATTTCTGCATGGTTCCACTCGCCGTAAGGCTTTACTGTTTCCGGTGATGAAGTAATCAGATCATACAGATCTCCTGCACGGTGCTTAATAATTTTTGCATCGGGGTGGCCATTATTATCCAACACCTGCATTTCCATTCCTGTCATCCATGGATACTCATAAGCCGCTTTATCTTCGTGTATATAAAAAATAATTCCACTGTTACCAGCTTTGGCAATCTTCCAATCTAACTGTAAATGAAAATTATCAAACTCTTCGTCGGTAATGATATCTCCTCCATCCCGGATTTGCCAGTTTTCTTTGGCTGTTGTATCAAGATACAAGTAGCCATCTTTTATTTTCCAGGCAGAGCCTACCGGTGTGTTACCGTATTTATGCCAGCCTTTAGTTGTTTGTCCATCAAACAATAATTGCCAGCCATCGTTTTTTTCTGTACCTGATAATGTATTTGCCTGCATCATTTTTTTTGAAGAATTACAAGAGATAAAAAAAATGGTAAGGAAAGCAATCGCTACTATTTTTGGCATAACTTTTATTTTTTCAATAACAGAATATATTTTGCCATTGCTTCAGCATCATCTTGTGAAACCCCTGGGTGCGGTGTCATCATCACACTGCCCCATACCCCGCTGCCACCGTCGATTATTTTTTTTGCGAGATAGCTTACGGCTGTATCCATCCCTGCATATTTATTAGCTACATCACGGTAAGATGGCCCCGTCAGCATTTCATCCACTTTATGACAGGTAAGGCAATCATTCTTTGCCAATATACCAAGACCTTTCTGGTAATCAGGATTTGCTGATAAATCAGCTACTTCAGTACTGCTTTCTTTTTTATCAGTTTGTTTTTCTTCTTTTGATCCGCCGCTGTTGCAGGCTATCAATAAAGAAAAAGAAAGAATGGGGAGGAAGAATTTTTTCATGTAAGTATTATTTAAGAGTGGAAATATACAACGAATATTAATTTAATCAAGCCCTAAAATAGCACGGTTATCTTTTTCATCAATTCCGCTGGAAGCAAAATCATCAAAAGCTCTTTCTGTAACCCTGATGATATGGTTTTGAATAAATGCAGCCCCTTCACTGGCACCATCTTCAGGATGTTTTAGGCAACACTCCCATTCCATTACTGCCCAACCTGTATAATTATATTCTGTCAGCTTACTGAAAATAGTTTTAAAATCCACCTGCCCATCACCCGGTGAACGGTAACGTCCTGCCCTGTTTAACCAACTCTGGTAACCACCAAATGTTCCTTGCTTACCCGTCGAATTAAACTCTGCATCTTTTACATGAAAAGCTTTTATTCTTTCATGATAAAAATCGATGTATTGGATATAATCTAACTGCTGCAAAACAAAATGAGAAGGATCATACAGTAAACATGCACGGGGATGGTTATTTACTTTTTCTAAAAACATTTCATAGGTCACCCCATCAAATAAATCTTCTCCAGGATGTATTTCATAACAAACATCTACACCGCATTCATCAAAATAATTCAGCACGGGCAGCCATCTTTTAGCCAATTCTTTAAATCCTTCTTCCACTAATCCTTCCGGCCGCTGTGGCCATGGATGAAAAGTGTGCCATAATAAAGAACCGCTGAAAGTAGGATGTGCTGTCAATCCAAGATTTTGAGATGCTTTAGCACCATATCTTAATTGCTGCACTGCCCACTCCGTTCTTGCTTTTGGATTTTTACGCAATGCTTCGGGTGCAAATGCATCAAACAAATCATCATAAGCAGGATGTACTGCCATCAGCTGGCCTTGTAAATGAGTTGACAGTTCTGATATTTCCAAACCGCAATCATTGACGATGCCTTTTATTTCATCAGCATACGTTTTACTTTCCGCTGCCTTTTGTAAATCAATACATCGTCCATCCCAGGTAGGAATTTGCACCGCTTTATACCCCAATGCTTCTGACCACAGGCAAATAGATTTTAAATTATTAAACGGGGCCTTATCTCCCATGAACTGGGCTAAAAATATTCCGGGTCCTTTTATTGTTGTCATTAAGAATTGTTTGAGGTTTGAAATTTGAGGTTTGATGTTACCAATGCAGTTACTCCTTAGCTTTATAACGTTGCCCTTTAAAAGAAGAGTTTTGCAGATAAGTGATAAATGACATCAGTTTATTCCCAATTGCAATATTTTTTGTGTATAATTCATCAAATTTTTCTTTCGTAATGTGTTTTCTATCAAAGCATCTGTATAATTGAGATCGAAATTCTGCATTGGACCCTTTTGCAATAATGAGAAAGTTTTTGAATTCGCTGTTTCCAGATCTGTCAAATCCTTCAGCTATACAATCCATTACAGAGCCTGATGAAGCATCCATTTGATTTCGCAATTCATAATTTTTTGCAAGTGGTGTATCATTAACTAATTCATCAAAATCATTTGTCTGCACTCTTGCCAGCTGCCATATTTCCAAATCTTCGAATTTAGTAATTGTTGTCATACAAAATGAAATTCAAACTTTAAACAACATCAAACTTCAAATTTCAAACTTCGAATACTGTCCACTTCTCATCACTCTTTCCACTCTTCACTACATTTTCAATAAAAGCCATTCCCCTGATGCCTTCTTCCACACCGGGAAAATCGAGCCATTCTGCATTGGGTAGTTCGCCATTTATTTTTGCCCGGATAGTTAATGCAAAATTCCTGTAATGATTAGCAAATGCTTCCAGGTAACCTTCGGGATGACCTGCAGGAGTACGGCAATTATGTTTGGCAAAAGCATCAAGATAACCTGCGCCTGCCCTGTACACTTCAGCAGGTTTATCAAGCCACTTTATTAATAACGTATTGGCATCTTCCTGTTTCCATTCCAATCCTCCCTTTTCGCCATACACTCTTATTTTTACATTGTTCTCTTC
>JBKJXQ010000332.1:0-8988 GCA_046716235.1 Chitinophagaceae bacterium | reverse complement strand
CAGATACACCTGATACAGGTGCTCCATCTTTTGAATCAGTTACTTTGCCGGTTACTGTTTTATCTTGTGCAGAAGCAGACTGCACAACAAAACCCAGAGCAAAGAGTAAAAACGCAGGAAGCAGTTTTTTTAAAGACATAAGCAATCGTTTTAGAAGTTTTAATCGTCGTTTATTATAATTATTAAATAAATATTTCTACATATACATACAATGCAGTAAGCATTTACTTAAAGAATTAAATCTATAGTTGGATAAGGTTTGAAATTGAACTAATTAACTACACTTTTCGTAATTAATTCAATTATCTTATATAGCCTTATTTTGAAGTTTTGAACTCCAAGAGACTAATAAGATGTTAAATCTATGTTTTAAATGTGTACAAACGACACTTGTCATGTGTTTTTTTAGAATTTAATATCGCCGCAAACATTTGCGGAAATGTTTTCGGTGGAAAAAAAAGATTGTAACTTGTATTTATGATTACCCATTTATGGCTCAACCTGCAACCTTAAAGAAAATCTCTGTTCAACTTAATCTGAGTATTTCTACTATTTCAAGGGCTCTGAAAAATCATCCTGATATTTCGGAAAACACCAAACAAAAAGTAAGGGAGTTAGCTGCTTTAATGGAGTATGAACCGAATGCTTATGCAGTAAATCTGAGAACGAACAAAAGCAAAGTATTTGGAATGGTAGTACCTGCTATTTCTAATTTGTTTAACGACTCTTTCATTGCAGCCGTAGAGGAAGATGCCCGTAAAAATGGTTACTCATTGATGATACTGCAATCTGGTGATGATCCAATGCAGGAAATTGAAAACCTGAAAATCTGCAAACAAAGCAGGGTTGATGGCATTTTTATATCAGTAATTGCTAACAGCAATGCCGGTGAAGTGTTTTTAAAGTATAAAGATGCCGGTCTGCCTGTTCTTTTCTTTGACAAAACTCCTGATGCTGTCAATTTTGACAGCGTATGTATGGCTGATGAAGATGCTGCCGTCATTGCAGCGAATACTATTATTAAACATAAAAAGAAAAACATACTGGCATTATTTGGAAATCCGGAGCTTTCTATTACTAAAAAAAGAAAGGATGCTTTTTTAAAAGCACTTGAAAAAGATACAACCGGTATTAAAATAACAACACAATTCTGTGTTAGCAGTGATGAAGCAAAACAGGCCGTAAACAAAGCGGTCAAGAAAGCCCCCCGTCCTGATCATATTTTTTGTATGAGTGATGAGTTATTGATTGGCACTATGAAAAGCCTGCACAAGGCTGCTCTTTCTATTCCAAAAGACATTTCTGTATTAGCCATCAGCAATGGTCTTATTCCCGGTCTTTTTAACCCGGAGATTACTTACATAGAAACAAATGGTTATAAATTGGGCAAACTGGCGATAAAAAGGATGCTTGAAAATATGGAAGCACCCACTCCTCCCCAATCTATTATTCTTCCTTCCCGATTGGTAGAAGGTGGCTCTCTTTAATAATGATAAATGTAATAAAACAAAAAAGCATCAGTTTAATCAGTGCATTTGCAGTTTTCTTTTGTGTTGTTTCTTTAGCCCATATAACTTACCGGGGCGATGTGACAGGTTAGTTTCCATTTCATTTAAATCCTGCAGCCAATCTTTTGCTGTTATTTTTTTTCTGAAATTTCTTCTGTCTAATTTTACACCTAAAATAGCTTCGTACACTTCCTGCAATTCCCTCAATGAAAATTTATCCTGCAGTAAATTAAACACCAGCGGCACTTCCATTATCTGATTTCTCAATCTGTTTAAACAAGTCTTCAAAATTTGCTGGTGATCAAAAGCCAGTTTTTTCAACTCCTTTACACTATGCCAGTACAGTTCATTATGACTAAGTTTCATCTTCTGATGCCATATATCCACCAATGAATAATAAGCAGTAGTAATTACCCTGCCTGAAGGGTGGCGGCCGAGACTTCCAAAAGTGTACACCTGTTCCAGGTACACATCATCCATACCTGTTCTTTCCTTTAGTATGCGGTAGGAGGCTGATTCAAGGTCCTCATCTGTACCAATTAAATCTCCGAGAAGTGAATAAAGCCCTGCAAATTCTTCCAGGTCAGACTTGATTAATAAGACTTTCAGCTCCTTCGCATCATATCCAAAAATTACACAGTCTACAGATATGGCAATATTGAAATAATCAAGGTGATTGATTTTTTCAATTTCCGCAGTCTTCATTTGTAATTTCTTTTCCATGCGAATTGACATTATTTGTATAGCCTGATCCTTTTTAATACCGAAGATACATGCCTGTATTAATAACACATTAATTTCAAGTTACAATTTTCTGCTTCCCTGCATTTAAAAGGAGGCATTAACTTTACCGCACAACTAAGTTGATTATGTATTCTCAGGAAATTACCCGGCAATTGCAAAAATTAACAGCAACCCTTATTAAAAAACAGGCGGAAGGTATGATCAATAAAAAAGAATTGGGAGATATGAGGGCTGTTCTCCGTTTTCATGAATACCGTTACTACATATTAAATGATCCGTTGATAGCAGACTATGAATATGACCAACTTTTTAAAGCATTACAAAAAATTGAACAGGAATATCCTTCATTAATAACCACCGATTCTCCCACACAAAGAGTGGCAAAGGGATTAACAAAGGATTTTCCAGCTGCCCAGCATCTTGTACCCATGCTTTCTCTTGACAACTCGTACAATAGCGATGACCTGGTTGACTTTGATAGAAAGGCAAGGGAGTTAACGGGTTTTCCGGAAATAGAATACTGTGTTGAACCAAAATTTGACGGCGGAAGTATTTCTGTCATTTATGAAAATGACTTGCTGACCCGGGGTGCTACCAGGGGTGATGGTGTGGAAGGTGATGAGGTAACCACTAATATCAAACAGATCCGTTCTATTCCACTATCAGCAAAATTTTCGCATTATGGTATTCAACAAATAGAGATCAGAGGTGAGGTGCTGATAAATAAAAAGAATTTTGCAAAATATAATGAAGCATTAATGGAGGAGGGACAGGTACCATTAGCCAATCCCCGCAATGCTGCTGCAGGAACCCTGCGAATTAAAAATTCTGCAGAAGCTGCTAAAAGAAACTTAGAGGCTTTTGTTTATCATGTTAGTTATTTTTCATTACTAAAAACAAAACCAATACCTGAAGAATTAACAACTCACTCCGGTTCATTAGCTATGTTGTGGGATCTTGGTTTTCGTAGCCCGGAAAAAGAAAAAAAAGTTTTTAGAGGCATCGAAGGAGTAATAAAATATTGCCAGGATTTTGAAATAAATAGAGATGACCTGCCGTACGAAATTGATGGTATGGTTATAAAAGTAAATGAAATTGCTTTGCAGGATAAATTGGGAATGACTTCGCACCATCCCCGTTGGGCTATCGCTTATAAATTTAAAGCCAGGCAGGCAACTACTAAATTGCTGAATGTAGAATACCAGGTGGGCAGAACAGGCGCAGTAACGCCGGTTGCAAAACTGGAACCCGTAGCCATTGGCGGAGTTACTGTTAGCAGCATTTCTATACACAATGAGGAATATATTAAAGAAAAAGATTTACGTATAGGCGATGCAGTGCTGATTGAAAGAGCCGGTGATGTAATTCCACAGATTGTAAAATCACTGGCAGCTATAAGAACGGGCAATGAAAAGAAAATTATTTTTCCAACCACCTGCCCTGTCTGCAACAGTAGGTTATTTAAGGAAGAAGAAGAAGCCGTGTGGCGTTGTATTAATATCGAATGCCCTGCACAGGTGGTAGAACGCATTATCCATTTTGTAAGTAAAGATGCAATGGACATACGGGGATTTGGCGATGCTAATGTTCGCAGGTTTTATGAACTTGGTTTATTAAAAGATATTCCGGGTGTTTATCAATTAAATTTTTCTGAAATCGCAAAGCAGGAAGGGTTCAAAGAAAAATCAATTGAAAACCTGAAAGCAGCTATAGAAAATTCCAGGCAACAGCCGCTTCACCGGTTGATATACGCATTAGGTATCCGTTTTGTTGGTGAAACAACCGCCAAAACATTGGCACAGGCGGCCAATCATTTGCTTGATTTTAAAACATTTTCCTTAGAACAACTGCAAAACCTGGAAGATGTGGGACCGAAAGTAGCCGGAAGCATCCATCATTTTTTTAGTAATAACAATAATATTGAAATGCTGGAAGAATTGGAAAAATTGGGTTTGCAATTAAAGAATGAAAAAAAACAACTGACTGCAGCAGGTAATCTTGCAGGTGTTAGTTTTTTATTTACGGGCACATTACCTACGTTGAAAAGAAGTGATGCGGAAGCTATGGCAGAAGAAAATGGCGGGCTGATTGTAAGTGGTGTAAGTGCCAAATTAAATTACCTGGTAGTAGGAGAAGATGCGGGCAGTAAACTGGAAAAAGCAAAAAAAATAAATACAGTAAAAATTATTTCGGAAGCGGAATTTTTACAAATGATATCCGCATCGCCTGAAGGGAAGTAAAAATTTCTACAATCATTAACTTGCTTTACAAATAAAAAATATGCTACAACAAACCACGATAAAATTCCTGAAAGACTTAAAGAAGAACAATAATAAACCCTGGTTTGATGTGAACCGAAAATTCTATGAAGCAGCTAAAGAAGATTTTGTTGGTTTTATTCAACAGGTGATTGACCTGCATAGTAAAAAAGATACCACGCTAAAAACACTGGTTGCAAAGGATTGCCTGTTCCGCATTAACCGGGATGTTCGTTTTGCAAAAGATAAATCTCCGTATAAAAGTAATATGGGTGCCAGTATTAACCGGGGAGGTAAAAAATCAACACAGGCGGGCTATTATTTTCACCTGGAGCCGGGTCAGAGTTTTGCTGGTGGCGGTATCTGGATGCCCATGCCGGAAGATTTGAAAAAAGTAAGGCAGGAAATCGATTACAATTACAGCAATTTTAAAAAAATAATCAGTTCAAAAAAATTCAAAGCAATATATGGCGATCTTTCCAATGAGGCAGCATACAAACTAAGCCGGGTACCGAAAGGTTATGAGCCGGGTAACCCTGCTGCTGAATATTTAAAACTGAAAAGTTTTGTAGCAATGGTTAGTTTAAAAGATTCTGATCTTACGGCTAAGGACCTCGTAAAAAAAACGGCTGCTGCTTTTGAAGCACTGCAACCTTTGATTGAATTTATTAATGCGGCAATAAGCTAAAAAATACTTATTGTTTAATGAACATTTTTTTAAATAATATATTTTTTGCATTTTTCAATTCTAAATAGTAAATACCAGCAGCCAGTGTATTTACTGAAATATAATTTTGAAGAATTTTACCTTTCAGCACTGCTGTTCCTGTAGCAGAATAAACCGTATAATTTGCATTAATAAATATTCCTGAAGCAGGTACTACGAGAAATAATTTTTCCCTTACCGGATTTGGATATATATCAGCCTGAGCAACCTTGCTTACAAATTTAATAACCTCCGAATATTTTATTTTTCCATCCAACTCTTTTATTTTAATTCTATAAAAGCCGCTTGTTCTGTTTTGTATATCACAAACAGTATACGCTGCGCCCAAAGAATTATTAACCGGATTGGCCTTGCCTGCATAAACATAATCCACCCCATTAGAACTATACTCTACCTCATAATAATCAATATTATCCTCCGTTTCTGTTTTCCATAGCAAACAAGGGGTGTTGTTAATCACTTTTACCTGGAAAAAAGATATTTTAACCGGCAGCACAATAGTCGAAATCGGTTGGTTACAAATAGTTAGAAATCCACCATTACAACTTCCCACAGTAGTAGTATACCTGGCAGTTAAAGCGAAGCTTGTTGAAGAGGTACAGGGACAGGTAAAATTATTAGTAGTACCCGTGGTAATACCGGGGTTTGTTAAAGCCAAACAAGAAGTAATGGGAGTAGCTGCTCCGCCGCCGCAACTAAGTGACAGTTGATAAGACTGAAAAGAGGTACCGGAATAGCTGATAGAATAGGTATAATTCCATACACAGGAAGCTCCGGAACCTGATACATATACAAGGTTGACAGTAGCAACAGGGCCACATTGTGCTTTTGCTTCTACAGAGCTTATTATAATCAACATAAAAACAAAGGCTTTTTGTAAAGCCTTTTGTAAAAAAAGAGGTGGAGTTAGAAATGGTGACATGGCTTGAGATTTAAAAATTAAAATCCATTTAATTGTTTATCGGAAACCAGACTCTAATATACTTCTAAATAATGAAGGCAGTATACATTCTTTCCCACCTTAACTATTTTTATTAACTGTTTAAATTTTAAATAAACTTATTTTTCAGGAGATATTCAGCAATCTGTACTGCATTGGTAGCTGCGCCTTTTCTAAGATTATCACTCACCACCCACATGTTTAATGTCTTTGCCTGCGTCTCATCACGGCGAAGCCTGCCAACAAACACATCGTCCTTTTCGTGTGCCCATAATGGCATTGGGTAAAACTGTGCGGCATCATCATTTTGTATTACCACTCCCGGTGCGGCTGAAAGCAGCGTCTTTACTTCACTCAGCACAAATTCATTTTCAAATTCTACATTTAAACTTTCACTATGGCCACCTACCACAGGAATACGAACCGTAGTGGCAGTTACTTTTATACTATCATCATTCATAATTTTGCACGTCTCTTTCACCATTTTCATCTCTTCTTTAGTGTAGCCATTTTCGAGAAACACATCTATCTGCGGAATCACATTTAAATCTATCTGGTATTTATAAGCCATTTCTCCCGTAACGCCTTTTCTTTCATTGTATAACTGGTCAACTGCTTTTTTACCAGTGCCGGTAACACTCTGATAAGTGCTTACCACTACTCGTTTTATTTTATATTTGGTATGCAATGGTTGTAGTGCTACCACCATTTGTATAGTAGAACAATTGGGAT
Organism: Chitinophagaceae bacterium; assembly: GCA_046716235.1. GTDB lineage: Bacteria > Bacteroidota > Bacteroidia > Chitinophagales > Chitinophagaceae > JJ008. The sequence goes on along the minus strand of JBKJXQ010000332.1, from coordinate 2,079 downwards.
TGGCAATTATATAATCCTCCGCAGTCAATACATCAGCATTTACTTCAGGCACAACTAATTTTTTTGTAGGGTCCATTCTCCAGGCGCTGCTGTTATCAATTACCCTTATACCAGCTTCGGCAAACTTAGGTGCCCACTCCAGTGAAGTGCTGCCACCAGCAGAAAAAATAGCTACCACAGGGTTAGCTGCAATACCATCGGCCATACTGATTACTTTGTACTTTTTCCCTTTAAACTCTACTTCCTTACCTACAGATCGTTCTGATGCCACAGGAATTAATTCCGTTACCGGAAAATTTCTTTCGGCTAATACCTGTAACATTTTAGTACCTACTAATCCTGTGACACCTACAACTGCAACTTTCATTTTTTGTACCCCCGTATTCACCTCCAAGGATGAAATTTTTAATTAATAAATAGTAGTCCTGTCTTACTTTTTCTTTCTTTTATTACAAATGATGTGGGCATGAAAAAAGCCTTCCGGTGGGGAAGGCCTGCTAAACTTTTATGTTGCTACTTACATAACGCTGCAAACCTCCCCTCAGGAATGTTTTTTAATACGTTTTGTATGTTTCATTATTATCATTGCTGGCGCAAAAATAAGGCTGCAACGCTATCATCCCAAAATAATAATGAATATTTTTACTGTACTACATTTGTAACACCCGTTAGTCTAACTTGTAATGATGAAATCGTTCCGGCTAATATTGCTTACTCTGCTATTACCAGCATACATACATGCCCAAAACAGGTATGATGTGGTGATTGATGAAATAATGGCTGACCCAACCCCAATAATAGGATTACCTAATAATGAATGGCTGGAATTAAAGAATACAACTACCACTGCTATCAATTTACAAAATTGGAGAATTGGTGATGCCACGGGTCAAAGCGGCCCAATGCCCGGCTTTATTTTACAACCCGATAGTTTTGTTATTATTTGTACCGGCAGTGCAGTAGCTGCCATGTCATCATTTGGCAATACTATTTCTGTAACCAGTTTTCCTTCGTTAGATAATGATGGTGATCAGTTATTTTTAAAAGCTGCTAATGGAAAAACCGTTCATGCTGTTAGTTATACTTCAGCCTGGTACCGGAATGAAGTAAAGAAAGATGGCGGCTGGACATTGGAAATGATAGATACGAAAAGTCCCTGTGCCGGTAGCAGCAACTGGAAAGCCAGCATCAATACAAATGGTGGCACACCCGGAAAGAAAAATTCAATTGATGCAGTAAATAATGATGTAACAGCTCCGCAATTGAAAAGAGCCTACACTACTGATAATACAACTATAGTATTGGTATATGATGAACCGGTTGATAGTTTGACAGGAGCTGCATTATCTGATTATTCTGCAGATGGAGGATTACTATTTACCAGTGCAACAACAATAGCCCCCTTATTCAACACTGTACAATTAAAAACAAGTGTACAATTAAGTGCCAATACTGTTTATACTATTACTGCCAATGGCATAAAAGATTGCAAAGGCAATACTATCGGGACAGCTAATAAAGTTAAAGTTGGCTTACCTGTTGATGCAGCAGCAGGCGAATGGATTATCAATGAAATTTTGTTTAATCCAAAATCCAATGGCTATGATTATGTAGAGTTTTATAATAACAGCACTAAAATTTTTGATGCAGCCAAATTGTATATCGCTAATAGAAATACCAGCGGCGTTATCAGTTCTATCAAAGTGTTGAGTACAACGCCTTACTATATTTTTCCGGGAGATTATATTGTTACAACTGAAGATGCCGATAATCTTGCCATAAATTATCTGGTTAAAAATCCTGATAATGTATTGGTTATTTCCACCTTGCCATCTTTCTCTGATGCTGAAGGCGATGTTATTGCTTTAAACCTACAGGGCACTGTGGTGGATGAAGTAAAATATAAAGACGACTGGCATTTTAAATTAATTGACAATGCTGAAGGTGTATCATTGGAAAGAATAGATCCAGCTGCTTTATCACAGGATGCCAACAATTGGCACAGTGCAGCATCAACAGCAGGTTATGGAACACCGACGTATAAAAACTCTCAGTACAAATTAGTGCAAAGCATTAATG
>JBKJXQ010000331.1:0-12991 GCA_046716235.1 Chitinophagaceae bacterium | reverse complement strand
TAGTAATACTTATACTACCCCGGTAAAGCCCATAATCATCAGTTAATTTACCAGTTATATTTATCATATTACCACTGGTAAAAACCTGGTTATTTGTTGGGGTAGTAATTTCAATAACAAGAGCTGTTATATCGGAGGGGGTCAGCACATGCGGGCCAGTTCCACTACCATCATCAGTAGTAGCGCCATCTTTAGAACAGGCAGTAAAAAACACCATCAGGATAGCGCAATAAAGTATATGTTGAAACCCCGCTTTCATCAAAGTAAAGTTAAGGTTCTTTCTTTTCTTTATTACCCCAGAGATCACTGAAAAAATCAGATTTCTCTAATTCTTCCATATCACTCAACTCCCATTCAAGAGCTTTCGTACTTTGAGAAATTTCAAGCAAAGAAATAAACAGTGATGCCAGCAAGCTTAAAAGGCTGACGGCAAAAACATAACTGGTAAATCCTGTCCATTGTTTATACACACTATACATGGCAACTACACAACACAAAAAACTAAAAACCCCCAGTGTTTGCATCTGCCGTACCATATTGATACGAATTCTGAGAATTTTAATTTGCTTTAAAAGGTGTAGTTTCTTCTCTCCTTTCATATATTCATCATGCAGCTTACGAATAAGACTCGCCAATGCCAGATAGCGATTAGTGTAAGCAAGCAATAATAAACTGATAGCTGGAAAAAGTAAGGCAGGTGTATTAAAGGTGATTTCCATATCACAATCTAATTAATAAAATCTTATTGATATTTTTTGTGACCAGCTGCAGTACTATCCGCAGGATCCTTCGGACTATCATCGTCCCTTACGACGCCCCGTTCATCTTTCTGTTATTTACGCAGCGTCTGCATCACCGTTCATACATAACAAAACTATAGTGTGCATCATTTATCATTCTGTTTATTATTCAGCATCTATGATATTAATAAGTGTTTTCAAAAAGCAAAGTCTATACTAACTATCTCCTCCTTTGAGGAGCAATTGAGAAGCAAGAAACATTATTATTTCTTTGAAAAATTCAGCGGTACATTCAATTTTACAGAAAAATTTCTGCCCATACTATATACACCCGACCGGCCGGTAACTAAGTTTTCATCTGTATATTTCAACCTGCTTAAGTGACTTTGATATGCTACATCAGTAATATTAGTAGCAGACATATACAAACTGAACAAAATTTTCTTCTTGTTCATAATATCACTACCAACCCCTGCATTTAATAAGGCATAGCTCCGAGTTTCGGTTTCTGTATCAAAACCAGTGAAGGGTTTTTGCTGATCAAAAAATTTATCTACTCCTGCTTTCACATACAAATTGGTAAGTGACTTACCTGCCTTTTTAAAATTGGCCCGCAGTTCACTCGTAAATTTTGTTGCAGGTATCAGTGGCAGATTATCACTACCATCAATAGCATTATCAAAACGGCCACGAACAAATGAAATGGTATTTTCAATATGCAACCAATCCAGTGGATGCGGATGAATATCCAATGAAGCTTCAAACCCGGCTAATGTTGCATTGCTTTGGTTGAACTTGAATGCGGGTATATCATCACCATTTACATTTACCAGAGAATCACCGCCTGCAACTGATTCTAATTTCCGATAAAAAATAAAATCATTCATCCGGTTGTAAAAAGCAGCAAGGCCAATACTGAAATGTTGATAATTAATATCAATACCTCCATCAAACTGCAAACTTGTTTCTGATTTTAAACCCTGATCGCCATATTCATATCGGTTGGTGCCTTCATGGGCTCCATTACTGGCAAGCTCGGCCAGTGCAGGGGCACGGAAACCTCTTGCTACATTGGCTTTTAAAGTAATGGCATCTGATGGTTCATAACTTATCCCTACACTGCCAGATAAATTTGCGAACGATCTTTTAAATGCAGTAAACTTATTATTTACTCCATCATTAAATTTTTTTGAGTCAACAGACCGGTTATCAAACCGAAGACCGCCGCTTAATGTGGCTTTTTTAAAAAGCCTTTGCACATATACAAAGCTTCCAATATCAAAAATATTGTATTCAGGTATCAGTACTTCTTCCCCCTTATTCTGGTTTGATTGGCGCATTCCATTTAGTCCAATAGTGGTATGCCATTCTTTCATCTCCGGCAGTTGCCATTGAAGGTTATAATTAATGGTTTTCAGGTCAAAGAATAAGCTTTTTTCTAATGGATTTTCCGGGTTGCCAAACTCTTGTCGTAAATTATTCTGATAACCAAGGTTTACTTTCAGCCGGCTCTTTTTTATTACAAAGTTATTATCAACAATAACTTTATTGTGCTGCACCCTTTGCTGAGGAACAAATAATTCTCTTGAATCAAGATCCTGCAGAGTAGCAATTTTTTCTAATGGCGAACCAGCAAATAAAAGAAACTTTCCAGTGGCATCATCCCTCTCACCTTCTATCAAACCTAATCGCTGATTAAAACGGCTGATAATAAGATGGCTGTATCCCCAACTTTTATTGATACCGAAATATCCACCAAAGTTTTTTTCATTAAACCGTGAATTCAATACTTTGCCATCATATTTATTTGTGTAATCGCCGGAAGATTTATAAGTGCCGTAAATATTCCAGTTAAATCCCTTTTCGTTACTGGCTATATTTCCATTAATACCAGATAATCCACTATTACTTTGATAATTAGTCAGCAAATTGGCTTTCATGGTTCCCTCTGCCACCGGTATATTAGTAATAAAATTTACCACTCCGGCCAATGCATCACTTCCATACATTAATGAGGCTGGCCCTTTCAGTACCTCGGCTCTTGCAATACTTAGTTCGTCAATTTCAACACCGTGTTCATCACCCCATTGCAGACCTTCCTGGCGCACACCTTCATTAACTACCACCACTCTGTTATAACCAAGCCCACGGATAAATGGTTTTGAAATAGCCGGGCCAGTTGAAAGTTGCGATACTCCCGGTATATGTGCTAATGCATCTATAATATTGGTAGAGGCTGATTGTAATAATGCTGCTTTTCGAATGGCGGTTACAGGTACAGATGATTTTCGAATACTCGTAGCACCTGAAACTCCTGTTACTATTACTCCCTGGTTTTCGATAACAACCGATGAAAGGACAAAATCTTTTTCTGTGTTGTTACTTAATTCAATATGCACCACCAATGTGGCATATCCTGTAGAAGATACTTCAACAATATGATGACCTGAGGGAATATTATTGAGTGAATAGCTGCCCTGCCCATCAGCAATGGCTCCTATTTTATCATCGGCAAAATAAATGGAGGCCCCTGGTAATGGTTCTCCTGTTTTTGCATCAGTTACCTTACCCGACAGGCTTACTTTTATAATTTCTTTATGTACTTTTTTATTACCCATCATAACAGAGCTGCCAGCAAAATTATTTTGGGCAATCACCAAAAAAGTGGTTTGAAAAAAAAAAGGTAAGAAACAGAAATATTTTTTTCATCTTAATTCTTTAATAAATTGAATTGACCGGGCTGAAGCCGGCAATGCAGGTGTAAAATATTTTAAACTAAATAGGAGAAATGCTACCCTTAAAAGCAAAAGGTAAAGGCATAAAGAATTAACAGGAAGGTGGTCCCCTGTTAGAAGAGTAATTATCTGTAAGGAAGTGGTATGATGCGGAGCCGGAAATATATTCCTTCAATAAAAATGAAAAAGGATTATCTATACTGACAGGTTCAGGCAATTGCGAATCCTTTGCAATAATAAAATTACAAATAGTACAAACTGCATTTTTTGATGCCGTGGAAAATCCTGTATGCCCTTTATTATCAGTTCTTGTAGAATGGGTATGAAAAATCTTTTCGGCATATATGAAAACAAATAAAGCAAGCAGTAAACTTGCAGTAAGTTTTCGATAAATTATATTTGGTGACATGCTCACAAAACAAAAATAGCTCATTTTAGATATATGCAACAACGATTCGTTATTATTATTTGAACGGTGTATACAGAACATGAGATGCATTGATACAAGATTGCTATAAAAGCCCTGTAAAATTTCTATTTTTATAAATTATAGACTTTGTTAAATCGAACAATGGTCAGCATTTAAACTTTATAGGATGATATAATTCAAAGTCAATTCAATAATATAAAATGAAACTGCATATATCTATTTTTTTTGCTGGATTACTTTTTCTTGTAAGCTCCTGTAATAAAACCGATACACCTGATCCCTGCCTTGGTGCTAACTTCAATATACAGATGATAAAAACAGAAGCTATTGGCAGTTCCAATAATGGTAGTATCAGTATTACTAACCCAACAGGAGATACTATATCGTATAGTCTTAATTCCGGTGCCTTCCAGTCTTCCGCCAATTTTACCAATCTATCTCCTGGCAATTATATTATACTTATAAAAAATCAAAACGGCTGTACAGATACAGCACAAACTACTATACTAAATTACGGTCCTAAATATGCATTGGTAAAACAACTTATATTGGGCTATTGCGGCCCCTGCCACCTGAATGGTACGGTAAACGGGTCTAAAAATTTTGACGCTGATGTAAGTATTGTAAACAGTTGGGACAGGATAAAAGCAAGAGCCGTTGATAATATTCCTTCACGAATGCCTGAAGCACCCAATGCAGCTTTAACCCCTGTTGATAAACAAAAAATTACTGATTGGGTAAATGCAGGCCATCGCCAATTGGATTAATAGTTTGATTTTTATTTGCAGTTATCTTACTTTCAGCATGGCTCTTACATGCTGTGTTACTCCATTCTGAAATCTTGCATAATAAATCCCCGGAGGCAATCCTTCACTATCGAACGTAACTGTATAGGTACCTGTTGCCGGATATTCTGCATCGATTAACACTTTTAGCATTCTACCCAATGTATCAATAATTTGAATAAGTGTATGCCCGCCTGCAGTTTTAAATTTGATGGTAGTATTATTGGTAAAAGGGTTGGGTGAATTAGTAATTAATACTTCGCTGTTAGTTAGTGGTGATGGTGGAGTAGCACTGCAGGAACCGGCTTTAATTAATGGAAGGCTTTGCAACTGGGAATTTATAGTGGGAGGAAATAATGAACTTACTACTGACTTGTCAAGGCAAAACCACTTTTCCAGCAATGTGGAATAAACACTTCTGAAATCATATTGCATTGGCACATTATCATTAACCGAAGCATTGGCCGGAATATTTGGATTAACTCCCAGCATACCGGGATCAATTTTACTTCCAAACAAAAACATAGGCGCAGCAGCTCCATGGTCTGTACCTACACTCGAATTTGATTTTATTCTTCTTCCAAATTCACTAAAGGTCATTCCTATCACTCTGTCTTCCACGCCTAAATTTTTTATATCAACCTGAAAAGCCTTAATCGCATCTGATACCCGTTGCAGCAGTGTAGCATGTGTACCAATAGTAGTGTCGGCAGCATTGGCCTGCACGGAATGTGTATCAAACCCACCAAAACTAACCATGTAAACCCTTGTTTTCAATCCGCCTTTTACAAGACGTGCAACAATTTTTAGTTGATCACCCAACGAATTATTTGATGGATAAGTTCCTTGTTGTGTTACTGCATTGGCAGCAGCTTTTATAACGGTTGAATATTTTTGGGTTTGTTGATTTACCTGGCGGATAAATTTCAATTCCTTTCCGGCGGGTGTATTGGGTGCCGGGTCTGTTGTTCCGGTAATGAGATTATAAAATGTGGTGGGATTAGTTATACTCATCCCCATATTTACAGTGGGGCCTTGAAGTGTAAGCGAAGTAGTAGAACCAATTTGAATAGCCACCGGGTCAGGCATATTTGTATTTGGGTAACCTACCGGGAAATCAGGATATTCATTATTCAAATAACGACCGGCCCAACCACTATAAACTTCCTGGTTGCTGTTGGAGCCGCTCATCCAAATATCAGTCGCCCTGAAATGAGAAAAGTTGGGCTGCGGATAACCTACTGCCTGAATTACTTTTGCTTTACCTTCTGAAAATAAAGATTGTAAACCAGTCATAGCTGTATGTAAACCCGTACCTGTGACACCAGTAATAGAAAGCACTTTGTTTTGAGGAATAGCAACATTGCTTCTTGCATTAAAATAATTTGCATAAGCAGCTCCCACCGGAATTACCATATTTAACCCATCATTTCCACCCGACAATTGTATAATCACCAGCACATGGTCAGTAAGTGTATTTCCCCGAAGCAATGCTTGTACAAGTGGTGAGTTGGCTGTAAACGCTTTTACTGAATACCCGTTTATTACTTCAGGCAAGATAGCCGCAACAGGCAAAGAATTAAGTACAAAATCTCTTCTTTTCATGTGTTATTGTTTATAGTTCTTCATGAAAGTCATATAAATATTTTTTTGGGGAAGTACTAATGGTGTTATCGATGCTTGTTGCACTGGTGATATCTTTTTCTTTCATTAAATAAAAATAAATTCACATTTTTTCTCCCAAAATTTTCCTAAGATATAGCTCATCAGGACAATTGGTATTCGGATAAATTGAAAAAATATTGAAACAAAGATTTTAAACGGGCATTAATCGTATTAAAATTAGTGGTAGTAGGACTGGCTTCCCAGGCTGTCCATGCATTGGTCCAATAATAATCCCATTGCTGTCCGCTTAATAAGATTTGTGTTTTAATCTGGCTTTTTGTTTGTGCTGATAAATTATTACGGAAAAATATACTTAGTGCTTCCTCTATCAGATCATTAGGGTTTCCGGGGTTTGCCAGGGTTTGCGCAAAAGCGACACAGTTGAATTGGACCCGTTGACCATTTCTTGAGTAGCCAGTATTAATCATCGTATCAGTAAACTGGTTACGCTTCGGCAATGAATCTGAGTTAATCCATATTTCATGAAAAAGTGGCTCCTGGTAATAAGCAGGCATGCCCGAAACATTAGGAGGATCATGCAGATTTTGGCCCATATTTGCCATCCAGGTATAAAATGTATTCCATAAGCCATAGTTGGTATCCCAGTCTGTTAATGGCGGAAATATTGTATTCATTTCCCGTATGGAACCAATTACCTGATCGGAAGGACTTTTTATCAGGCAACCCCTGTTAAGCATATCGAAGAAATGTTCGCTTTTGAATAATGCTGCCAGCACTGGTTTTATTTCATAGTTATTACTGCGGAATATTTCAGCAAGTGGTGTAATAACATTTGTTTCTGTTGCGCTGTCAATTGAATAGTAAACAAACCAGCGATAAAATTTTCTGACAATAAATTTGGATACTTCCTGCTGCGCAAAAATCATATTCAGCAGATCATTTAATTCCAGTTGCCCGGCCGTACCTCCCGTTCTTCCGGTAATAACAGTATTATTAAAAAATGAAGAAAAGGTTTTATTTACTGCAGAGTGACGGGTTGTATCAAAAAAACTAGTGTACGTGGTACCGTTAACTCTCCATCCCGTTAATACTTTGGCAGCTTCCTTTACATCATTCTCCGTGTATTGAGACCCCGGTCCTTTACCCAGCGTAAACAACTCCATTAATTCTCTTCCATAATTTTCATCGGGTGCAGAGGCAATATTCAGATAACCATTAAGGTAACGCAGCATAGCGTAATCCTTTGTAACCGTATCTATCATTTGTTTAAAATTACCCAGAGAATATTGCCTTATAAGATCGTGTTGTTTATAAATCCAGTTTGCATTTCCAACATCGGTAGCTTCATTTCCGAAATGATCTATCCAAAACATAAGCATTTTTTCCCTGATGCTTCTATCCTGATTTATCATTACACCTGTCCACCATTTTTTATAGGATCCTCTCCGTTGTGATTGTACAGTACCATCATTATTAATATCATTTATCCAGGTAGTACCCTGCAAAATATTTCCGTCAGGAGTGGTACCCGGATTTGTTGTAGTAACATACTCTTTAACGGGTGGTGCCGGAGCAGGTGCTGTTGGATTTAATAATTCATCCACCGCCTGGTTAATCGTCTTGTTTTTAAAATATGTAATGTCGGCTCTTTTGGCGCCAAACATTGTTCTTTTAAGTAAATGTGTTACTTCCTGTTCTGTCCAGGAACCGGTATAGGAACTGATACCAGATTCGGTACGAAAGGGTTGAGTAAAATCTGTTTCGGGTACTACAGCTATAGACTGCTTCTTTGGGCGGCCTTTTATAAAATCTCTTCTGTCCATAAACAGTAATTTTGGTTCAGCAATTGATTACGACTTTAAATCTACAAATTCGTTTAAACATTCTATAACAAATAACAGGCTATCTCTTTTTTAATAGTAAATATCCCTGACCTTGTAAATATTCATTAATTATTAGTTATAGAATTCGATTATCTTTTGAAAACAAAAAAGCCAACTGCAAAAGCAATTGGCTATTATTATAAACTATTTTCTCTTTTATAGATTTTCTATAATTCCTGCAATACCCTGCCCTCCACCGACACATGCTGAAACCATTCCATATTTCTTGTTCAGGCGTTTCATATCATTCAGTATCTGAACAGTGAGTTTGCAACCGGTACAACCTAACGGATGCCCTAATGCAATAGCTCCGCCATTTATATTCACTTTGGAAGAATCCAATCCGGCTTCCCGGATAACGGCCAATGACTGCGAAGCAAAAGCTTCATTCAATTCTATTAAATCAATTTGAGAAAGATTCATTCCCGCCTGTTTTAATGCTTTGGGAATAGCGGCCACCGGCCCAATACCCATAATGCGTGGATGTACACCAGCAACCGCACAGCTAACGAGCCGGCCAATTGGTTTTAACCCCAATTCATTCATCATTTTCTCTCCCATCACAATTACAAAAGCTGCACCATCCGAAGTTTGAGATGAGTTGCCTGCTGTAACAACGCCACCTGCTGCAAATGCCGGTTTTAATTTGGCAAGTAATTCTATTGATGTATCGGCTCTCGGCCCTTCATCGGTGTCTACTACATTATTTCTTTTTTGTTTTTTTCCTTTCGCATCAAGATAAACTTCTTCCACATTTACAGGTAAAATTCCCGATTTAAAAAATCCGTTGCTGATTGCATGGATTGCCTTTTTATGAGAGTGGTAAGAGAATTCATCCTGTGCTTCTCTGCTTATATTAAAATCTTTAGCCACTGCTTCTGCCGTTAGTCCCATACTTAAATAATAGTCAGGATCTTCTTTAGCAATAGAATAAGCCGGAACAGTTTTCCATCCTGCTGTTGGTACAAGGCTCATACTTTCGGTACCGCCCGCAACAATACAATCAGCCATGCCCATTCTAATTTTTGCTGTAGCTATAGCAATAGTTTCAAGACCGCTTGCACAATAACGGTTAACCGTTACTCCAGCCACATCAATACCCAAAGCACGGGCAGAAATAATACGACCAAATTGCAATCCCTGTTCGGCTTCCGGCACTGCATTACCTACAATTACATCATCTACTCTTTTGGCTTCCAATTGTGGTACGGAAGCCATCAATCCTTTTATTACATCAACTGCCAGATCATCGGGACGATAAAATCGAAATCCGCCTTTTTTAGATTTTCCAACGGCTGATCTGTAACCGGCTATTATATATGCTTCCTGCATAAAAAAGTTTTTAATTTATTGCTTGTGGTTTGTAGTCTTCTCAATTGGAAATATTTGTCAAGATTAATGGAGATTATCTACAATCCAGCCATTGCAAAGTAACCATCAATTTGGTTGTTTATGCAACTTTATATATCAAAAATAGAAATACTTATTTTATCAACCAAAAAGGCCTGTAAAAGTTCAATTATCTTCGCAGCCAATTATGTATAAAGTACTAAGGAATACACTCTTTTTGTTTTCCCCGGAATGGGTGCATTACTTTTCGATGAACAGTCTGAAACTACTTTGCAATATCGGGTTTAAAAAATTTATTACCGGGATTTATAAACCCAAGGCGAATAATTCATACTCCCTATTCAATATTCAATTTCCCAATCGTGTTGGCCTTGGGGCCGGCTTTGATAAAAATGCTAAATACCTGCAGGAATTTGAATGCCTCGGATTTGGTTTTGTAGAAATTGGAACGGTAACACCATTGCCCCAAGGTGGAAATGATAAACCAAGATTATTTCGTTTACCAAAAGATAAAGCCCTCATCAACAGGATGGGATTTAATAATGATGGAGTGAAAGTGATTGCAGAAAGATTGCAAAGCTGGCAGTTGGCAGTTAACAATCACCAACCACCGGCTATCAGCTATCGCCTTATCATTGGTGGTAATATTGGTAAAAATAAAATAACTGCCAATAAAGATGCCTGGAAGGATTATGAAATTTGCTTTATGGAGCTGCATCCTTATGTAGATTATTTTGTGGTAAATGTTAGCTCTCCCAATACTCCGGGATTAAGAGAACTACAGGAAAAAGAATCATTACGAAAAATTTTGTCGCATCTGCAAATGATAAATGCCACCCTTCGACAAACTCAGGGTAACAAGCCGATATTACTTAAAATTGCACCTGATCTTACACCAGAACAAATTGATGATGTGATTGATCTCGCATTAGAAATAAAGTTAGATGGGTTAGTAGCCACCAACACAACCATCAACCGGGAACCGTTACAAACTACAAACCATCAACTACAAAGTATTGGCAACGGTGGCCTTAGTGGTCTTCCATTAAAACAAAGAAGCACCGAAGTAGTAAAGTATATTTGTGAACGGTCAAAAGGCAAAATTCCTGTTATAGCATCCGGAGGTATTTTTACCGGAGAAGATGCTAAAGAAAAGATAGAGGCAGGTGCATCATTAGTACAGGTATGGACCGGTTTTATATATGAAGGACCCGGCATTGTAAAAAATATTTGTAAATCATTATAACAACAATCAGTATGGAGCATCTTTTTACCAGCGAAAGTATTATTAGTTTTTTAGTACTTGTCGTATTGGAGGTTGTATTGGGAATTGATAATGTAATCTTCGTCAGCATTATTATGAACAGGCTAAAGGATAAAAAAGATCAAAAAAAATCCAGACGGATATGGATGATCAGTGGCATCATTATGCGAAGCCTGATGCTGATGGGATTGGGCTGGTTATTATCGCAAAGCGGTAAAGCTGTGTTTACTATTTTTAATAAAGGTTTTGACCTGGCCAGTATTGTCATGCTGGCGGGCGGTATGTTTCTTATTTATAAATCTGTAATGGAAATACACCATAAGCTGGAAGGCGAAGACCCTAATGCTTTGACGAAGAACCAGAAATCTTTAACATTAGGAAAGGCCATCGGCCAAATCATAGTTATAGATGCTGTGTTTTCATTTGATAGTATCATTACAGCAGGCGGCACCGCCAAATATGTGGAGATCATGATCGCTGCAGTAGTGATCGCCATGACGATCATGTTTCTATTCAGTCCAAAAATCTCTGCTTTCATTCATAAGCATCCTACGTTAAAAATGTTGGCCTTATCTTTCCTCGTAATGATTGGGCTTAGCCTGGTAATAGAAGGATGGGATGCAAAAAAAGCACATGAACTTAGTCTTAAAAATTATATTTATTTCGGCATGGCATTTTCTTTTGCGGTAGAAATTTTAAATATGGTAATGCGCAAAAGAATGAAAAAAGGCCAACGGGTTGTTGAATTGAATGAACCACAATTGAGAGAAAATGAAAATAATTATAGTGATGAGGTAAAATAAAACATCTCAAAACAGATTTTCTCCAGCCTATTTTTTTATAGTTATTGTTTAAGCAGTATGGAGGCCACTATTCCTGCCGTTTCCGTTCGTAATCGTGTATCCCCTAAGCTGACAGGTATAAAATTATTTTGCAAAGCCATTTCAATTTCTTTTTCCGTAAAATCGCCTTCCGGGCCGATGCAGATGCAGGAAGGTGCAGCTGTTCGGATATGCGAATCAAGATTTTGTTTTAACCCTTCATCACAATGAGCAATAAATTTTTGACTCTCTGTTGATTGTTCAACAAGCTTTATAAAACTAATGGGTTGGTGTAACACAGGCAACCAGCACTGCTGACTCTGTAGCATGGCACTGATACATATTCCCTGCATCCTGTCATTCCGGAATTTTTCTTTTTCTGTTCGTTCGCAAATGATAGGAATTATTTCAGTAACGCCTATCTCTGTAGCTTTTTCTAAAAACCATTCGAAGCGATTGGCATTTTTAAGGAGCGATATTGCTATGGTTATTTTCTTAGATAAAAACGGATAGATGACAGATGACAATACCTCCACTTCACAATGTCGTTTATTCTCTGTAGTAATTACGCAGGTTAATAAAGTTCCTTTCCCATCTGTCAGGTTGAGTTGCTCTTCCACTTTCATCCGAAATACCTGCACTATATGTTTGGATGTTTCTTCATCCAGCACAATTTGTTTTTGAGTACCGTCATAACTGCTGATATAAAAAAATGGAATTGTCATTCGTAGAAAAGATGATAACGGATAGATAATAATTTCTTAAAAAAATAAAATTATTTTTTGAATAATAAATAGTCTGAATTAAAACGATATTACACTTTTATAGTGTTACAAGTACTTCAGGCAACTATTAGTTGTCATCTATCCGCCATTATCTAAAACGGTGTTTCTTCATCATCCTGCGGCAAATCATTCATCTTACTACCGGTTTGTACAAAAACCCTGGCACCATCGCCCTCTGCAACCGGCACCGGTTTCCAACTACCACCAGGTAAGCCAATTCCATTATAAGGATCATCATCCCAACCGGTAAACTTTTGGATATGTAATAATGCTTTTAGTTTGATAGTATCAAGTGAACCATTCCGGTGCTTGGCTATTTTTACTTCGGTTAATCCTTTAATATTTTCTCCTTCTGCATTAGTAGTAATGTCATAGTATTCGGGGCGGGATAAAAATATTACCATATCAGCATCCTGCTCAATAGCTCCTGATTCACGCAGATCACTTAGTTGCGGAGTTTTGGAACCATCTTTTGCTCCACGGGTTTCTACGGCACGGCTTAATTGCGACAAAGCAATAATTGGCACATTTAATTCTTTGGCCAACGCTTTAAGGTTTCTTGAAATGTTACT
>JBKJXQ010000330.1:0-5122 GCA_046716235.1 Chitinophagaceae bacterium | reverse complement strand
TTTATAGTAATTATAAGGAGAAAAGTAACCAGGGCTGTTCCTCCAAGACCTACGAGAATTGCTATTGCATCAGACCCACCGCAAGATAAATTACAGGCAAGAGATGCCACCAAACCTAATAATCCCAATGCCACAATAACTGAAAGAATGATTAAAACTATCTGGGCTCCTTTTGATAGTTCATCTGATTTTTTAATAGCCCGGACCTGTTCTTTTAATAATCTGTTTTTCTCTTTCCATTTCAGGCTATTCCCACCTTCATTTTTTAAGGACGCAGCAAAGGCTTTCATTGATTTATATGTTTTTACCGTACTGTCTGCGGGCAAAACAGGTTTGCTGGAAGTGGCTGCCTGTATAGCAGGAAAATATTGCAAACTCCGAAAGCCGTTATTACTAATACAAGTCAACATTAAAAAGGTAGACGCCGCCAAAATAAAATCACAGGTTTTTTGTTTTTTATAAAACAAGTGGGCTGTAATTTTTTTTCTTTCTGATTTTAAGGGATAAAAAATTATACCGGCGAAATAAAACAGAACAGATAAAACAAGTACGGAGGCTGGAATCATAATATTGAGATTATCAAGCAACGTACCGGTTACAATAGCAGCTACATTCAATAAAACAAAACTTAAAATGATAATAAAACGGGCGGTCGATTGGTGATGCTTAGCCCAGCAGGATATTTTTTTCATAATATAAATTTCGGGAAAATTTTATAAAGGAATTTTTAACGCAATGGCAGGATAAGTTGATTTCATCATTACTCCTTGCTTTACCAAAGACCGGTTATCTAATTTAAGTGATGCTGAGATTCCGGCTGCTCTCTTTTTGTTTTTAGATGCTATTACAAAAAAAGGGATACTGGTAAGCATTGCTGCAACACCAATATAAAATATAGCTGAACCAGTTTCAAATTTCTTACTCTCCTCACCCGTAAAAATACCGGTAAATTCCTCGGCGACACCAATAGTACTAACAATTAAACCTGCGGCTGAAACTGCAAAGCCACTGCCTAAAAATATCCATGCGGCTTGCTTTTGATTCTTACTTTTTTTAAGGTAATCACTACCTGTAAATGTTTTTAATGAATCGGGTTGCTGGCTGAGTGCATTGATTGCGATAACCAGTAATAAAAGGATAATAGTTTGTTTTCTCATATTTGGTGTATTAACAACAGCAAGCTATACTTTGAAAATCATAAATTAAAATTGAATTTTGCAGTGGTAATTAATGAATTTGCATTTTTTACTAAATCCCAGCTGAGGATATTGATCTGTTGAATAAAATCAAGTAACTTATAGCCAATTAAAGAGGGTTGCAGATTTCGTAAAAATTGCTGAATTCCCTTTTAGTAACTAACCAATGACCACTGCCAACTCACAGGATTTTTTGTTTCAACGCATAAAAGAAATGCTGCCACAGCAGGCGTCTATGGTGGATGTGGTGGCAGATATATTACATGTAAGCAGCGACAGTGCTTATCGCCGTATTCGTGGTGAAACGCCATTGGTGCTTGAAGAAGCCTGGATACTGTGCCGCCATTTCAATTTATCGCTGGATCAGCTTTTGGAAATAAAGAGTAATGCGGTACTTTTCAGTAATACCCGCATCAGGAGCAAGGAATATAATTACCGGCAATACCTGCAGGGGCTAAACGATCAAATGGAAGCGTTGAGCAATTTTATTAAAAAAGAAATTATTTACATGTCGAAGGACCTGCCCATCTTTCACAATTTTTATTTCACACCATTAATTGCGTTTCGTTATTTTTTTTGGATGAAAACACACCTGGCCCACCCGGATTTTGAAAAGAAACAATTTAATTTTGATATGCTCCCCCCGGATATCGAACAAATGAGCCGGAAGCTTGCCAAAGGATACACGGAAGTTCCTTCTACCGAAATGTGGAATACGGAAAGTATTAATAGTACTATTTCACAAATTGAATTTTCTAAAGACTCCGGGCATTTTTCCAATCATGCTGATATAAAAAAAATATATGGGGCATTGGAAGAAACAATTAATCACATGAAAGAGCAGGCGGAATATGGTTGCAAATTTATGCCGGGAGAAGATCCGCAAACAAAACCGTCAAATTTTAAATTCTTTTTTAACCGGGTAGTGTTGGGAGATAATACCATCATGGCGATTGCTGATAATATAAAATCTGCTATCATCAATTACGGCCATTTGAATTATATAGTTACCTATGATGAAGTTTTTTGCAATGATTTATATAGCGATTTCGAAAATCTTATCAGGAGGTCTACACAAATAAGCCAGACCAGTGAAAGGCAACGAAATATTTTTTTTAATATTTTATTATCTAAAGTTCAGCGTCTTAAAAATAATTAATACTATGACTACAGGCGAACTGCAACAACAGCTTTTTAAAGCCATCAAAAGTAAGATGGGTGAAAGTAATACAGCGGTTGAAGAAATAGCCAAACTGCTGGATATAAGTAATGACAGTACTTACCGCCGTATGCGGGGAGATAAAACATTGACCATTGATGAGCTTCAGCTACTCTGCAGCCACTACCAGGTATCGCTGGATCAGTTGATGAATGTACAGTCAAAAGGTATTGTTTTTCAGGGGCAATATATGGATAAGAGTAATTTTCGGTTTGAAGAATATGTAAACAGCCTGATGCATAATATGACTTATATTAACAGCTTCAGGGAAAAACAATTTTTTTACCTGTGTAAAGACCTTCCCATTTTTCATCAATATCATATCCGGGAGATAGCAGCGTTTAAATGGTTTTTTTATTTAAAAACATATTTTCATTTTCCGGGATTTGAAAAAAAGAAATTCAGGTTTTCTGACCACCCGGATGAAATATTTGCCATAGAAAGAAAAGTTCTGGATTTATATAACCAACTTCCGAGTGTAGAAATATGGAATCTGGAAAATATGAATATATTTTTTCGGCAGATTGAGTTTTACCGGGATGGGCGGGTATTTGAATCTGACCAGGACATATACAAATTATATGAGGCTATTGAAAAATTATGGGGAC
Source organism: Chitinophagaceae bacterium (assembly GCA_046716235.1). Lineage (GTDB taxonomy): Bacteria > Bacteroidota > Bacteroidia > Chitinophagales > Chitinophagaceae > JJ008. The sequence goes on along the minus strand of JBKJXQ010000330.1, from coordinate 2,099 downwards.
ACCTTGAGCAGCAGGCATCGCTGGGTTATAAGTTTAATTATGGAGATGCTGATCAAAAACCGTTAGGTGAATTTAAAATGTATTTTAATGAAGTGCTGCTGGGCGATAATAATTCGATGGTGGTACTGGATGGGGTGAAAATGGCGTTCGTTTCTCATACGACCATCAATTTTATGATGACAAAAGATCAGGGCTTTACAGAAAATATGTATAACCATATACAAAACCAAATGAAACGATCAACCCTTATCAGCGAGGTAAGCGAAAAAGAAAGGGCAAGGTTTTTCCGCATTATCCGGCAAAAAATAACTGCCCGGAAACAAGCCCTGAACGTATAGCCAACCCGGATATACAATTCTGCGTCAATGTTTAAGATGAATTTTTTTGTGGCTCTTTATTTGTAACAGAGCAGTATTAAAATATGGGTTATGAAAAAAATATTTACCGTTCTTATTCTTTCAGTGACATTAAGCAGTTGCGATGTGCTTTCAAAACTACCTACAGGAATACCCGGAGGTTTTACAGAAGCCGAAGCGGGGCAGGGTATTAAAGAAGCACTCAGCCAGGGTTTGGTTAAGGCAGTCTTGCAGTTAAACAGAGAAGATGGTTTTTTCAGAGATGCGTTGTACAAAGTTTTATTACCACCTGATGCTAAAAAGATAGAAAACACCCTGCGAAGCCTCGGTTTGAACAAAATGGTTGATAATGCTATTCTTGCCATTAACAGGGCTGCAGAAGATGCGGCAGGATTTGCCAAACCAATTTTTGTAGACGCCATTAAAAGCATGACGATAAGTGATGCCATCGGATTGGTGAGAAATGGAGACACCAGTGCCACGCATTTTTTCAGGGTAAAAACCACGGATAAATTAATAGCTGCTTTTATTCCAGTTATCAGATCTTCCTTAGATAAGGTGAATGCCACCAAATATTATGGAGATATTGTAAATACGTATAATAATATTCCTACAACGTTTAAAAAAATAAATCCTGATCTTCCCTCTTTTGTTACCGGAAGGGCTACTGAGGCTTTATTTGATCTTGTAGCAAAGGAAGAAATTAATATCAGGCAAAATATTGCTGCTCGGACAACGGAAATTTTGAGAAAAGTGTTTGGCAGCAGGTATTAGAATATGTAAGGGTCATAATTTGAGTAAATCTTCTACGCTGAGAGTTTAATAGCTTAAAATAAAGTCAAAATATTGCGTACAGTTTTTTGGTTAAAAAAAGGCTGTTATCTTGTAACAGATTTTAAATAATTCGTAGTATGAAAACCCTCTTAACAGCTATTTTATTTTCTTTTGTTGTTCTTCCTCAGCCATCTTATTCACAAATAACATTACCCAAATTGATTTCCGGCAAAAAATCAATTACAGGAATTACAGAAAATGAGGCAGGGCAGGGTATTAAAGAAGCTTTATTACAAGGAGTAACAACAGCCGTCTTAAACCTTAATAAGACCGATGGATTTTTTGGTAGTGAGGTATATAAACTGCTATTGCCACCTGATGCGGTGAAGGCAGAAAAAGCATTACGAAACCTTGGTATGGGAGTACAGGTAGACAAAGCAATCTTATCTATTAACCGCGGGGCCGAAGATGCGGTGGCATTTGCCAAGCCCATTTTTATAGAGGCTGTAAAGGAAATGACATTGACCGATGCACTGAATATTCTTAAAGGAAATAAAGATGCTGCCACTAATTATTTCAAAGAGAAAACAAAAGTAAAATTAATTACCGCCTTTACCCCTTCAGTAAAAACTTCGTTGGATAAAGTGGATGCCACAAAATATTATTCAGATTTGGTTACTACGTATAATAAAATTCCTACCACCTTTAAAAAGGCTGATCCTGATCTGACCAACTATGTGGTTGGTAAAGCCGTAGATGCGTTGTTTGACCAGGTGGCAAAAGAAGAAGCAAATATCAGGGCTAATCCATTGGCCAGGGGTTCTGATATTTTAAGGAAAGTTTTTGGAAATGTAAGCAGGTAAAAGAACTACCGCCTTATAATTTGCCGCAACTTTTTTTCTTGTATTATTGAACGTAGCATCGATCCGAGAAAATAATTTCTTTTTTCATAATTGGCAGGGGCAAGGT
>JBKJXQ010000329.1:0-2588 GCA_046716235.1 Chitinophagaceae bacterium | reverse complement strand
CATGAATTCCGGACACCACTTACTACAGTCTTATCTTCAGCCTCATTGCTGGCAAAATATACCGGATCGGATGATCAAGGGAAACGAGATAAGCATATACAACGCATAAAAAAATCTGTGAACAATCTTAATGATATTCTCGAAGATTTTCTTTCATTGGGGAAACTGAACGATGGCAGGGTAGATACAAAATCAGAGAAAGTAAATCTGAAAGATATAATGGCAGATATAGTGGTAGAAATGAAAGCCATTTCAAAGAAAGGACAAAGTTTTACGGTAGACTGCCTCGGCTGCGATGTTTTTACGGACGAAAAATTATTCCGTAATGTTTTAATTAACCTCATCAGCAATGCCATTAAATTTTCTGAAGAAGGAATGGTAATAATCATAAAAGGAAGAATAGATGGCGACAAAGCGATCATTTCTGTAACTGACCAGGGCATTGGTATTTCGGAAGAAGACCAGGAACACTTATTCTCCAGTTTTTTCCGGGGTGCTAATGCTACTAATATAGAAGGAACCGGTTTGGGATTGCACATTGTGAAGCGTTATATTGATTTGCTGGGAGGTGAAGTGGAATTACAAAGTGAATTAAACAAAGGAACAACTGTTAACTTTACTATTCCTGTAAACCCAATCTGATATGAAGTGTGTTTTAGTTATTGATGATAATGCTGACATCCGTGATAATACGGCTGAGATACTGGAATTGGCCGGCTATAAAACATTGACCGCTGAAAAAGGTAAAAACGGTGTGGAAATAGCGCAAAAGGAAAAGCCTGATCTGATTGTGTGTGATATAATGATGCCTGAATTAGATGGATATGGAGTATTGCATTTGCTTCGCAAAAATGCAGACACTGAACATATACCCTTTGTTTTTCTTACGGCTAAGACTGAAAGAAGCGATTTCAGAAAAGGTATGGAAATGGGTGCTGATGATTATATAACCAAGCCATTTGAAGATATTGAACTGCTTAATGCTATTGAAGTAAGATTGAAGAAAGCCGCTGTATTGAGTAACATATATCCTCCTTCCCCGGCTGGAATTAACCAGTTTATTAAGGAGCTTAAAAATACTGGCTTAATAAGTCAGCTGGCAGATCACTATGATGTAGAAAATTATTTAAAAAAACAAACACTTTACCAGGAAAGTAAAAGACCCAGACACCTGTATTATTTGGTGAAGGGGAAAGTGAAAGGGTTTAAAACTCATGAGGATGGTAAAGAATATATCACTGATCTGTTCAGTGAAGGTGATTTTATAGGTTATCCGGCATTGATTGAAGATAAAAATTATGATGACTCTGCCGTAGTACTGGAAGAGGCAGAAATAATGCAGATTCCCAAAGAAGATTTTTTGCAGATGATATATGGTAATATGGAAGTTGCTGCCAAATTTATCCGAATCATTACTCAAAATGTAAAAGAGAAAGAGGAGCGACTTCTGAACCTGGCATATAGCTCACTACGCAAACGGGTGGCGAAGGCACTGGTGGATATCCATTCGAAATTTAAAACAGCAAGCACAAATAAACCACTAGAAATTTCAAGAGAAGACTTTGCCCATTTTGTGGGTACAGCAACAGAATCGCTTATACGAACACTTAGCGATTTTAAATCGGAGAAGCTGATTGAAATAAAAGAAGGTAAGATATCTGTTATAAACCTGGAAAAACTTCAAAACCTGCTTTATTAATTTTTTAATGTGGGAAGAATATATTCCTTTAACAAACTGCCTTCAATTTTTCTGTTTCTCTGCCAGTAGCCATCAATTATTGCATACACTTTTGCCGGAAGATTCCAGTAATTTTTAAAAAGCTCTTCTACTTCTTTTGTAGTCATTGATTCATCAATATTGATATTCTTAGCTGTACAATCCGGATAAAATTCTTCTACAGGAGTAAAGGAAAAGGAACAATCATGATGTGAAGAAAGATTCAGCTTTTCGTCACCGTGGAAAACAAACTCAAGCTTCAGTCCGGGAAAGTATTTTTTAAACTCAGATTGAATTTTATCTAATGGGGAGTTTGGATATAGTTGCAGTGTCATTTCCACAAAAATTTATGGCAATGCTTATTAGTGATCAGCATCACGGTTTAAATCATACTCATCAGTTTTCAAGTCGTTATTTTTTACAGTGGAAATTTCCCTACCGTGATTATTCTGTTGAAGTAATGTCCAGTTATCAGTTATAGTTGTTTCCAGCCAAAGGTTACCTGATTTTCGGAACACCTGCACCGCCAGGCTAAAATGGTCTTTAAAAAGCCTCTCCAATACATTTACTTTCATGCTTTCCTCAATTTCAATTTCACCATTCGTTTTATTCAACATATTGTCACCTATTTTCCGATTAGAAGAAATGATCTGACTTGCAGAAAAATTGGAATGAAGAAAAGATTTATTATTGAAAAATTCAAGCTTTAAAAAGGGAAATGCTTTGTTGAACTCATTTTGAATCTCACTGATGAGCTGGTTAGATGTAATATGCAATTTAATATTCATAGAATTAATATACATAAACAGGAATGGTATATTGTGAATGGTCGGTATTGCCTTTGGGTATTCGTATAATCAATTCTCCATTT
>JBKJXQ010000328.1:0-7422 GCA_046716235.1 Chitinophagaceae bacterium | reverse complement strand
GTACCAATAGTTTAACTGACAAGCCGCTTAGGGCAGCAATACTTAGTGCATCCATAATACTCTCACCTGGAATAAAATAGGGAGTAGTAATGAGTATCTCTTTTTTAGCAAGATAAATAGCCTGCAGAATGGAATATAAAACTGAAGGCAGAACCGAATCGGGGCCACTCGCTGTTACTTGTACATAACAATCCTGGCCGTGAGTGGTTTTGGAAACCGGGGGAAAATATAATGCCTCGGGCATAAGAATATGAGGGCAGCAAAAATTCCAGTCGGCAATAAAAAGATATTGAAGATAATACACTGCAGGGCCATCTATACGTACATGGGTATCACGCCAATACAAATTCTTTTTTCCATTATTGATATATTTATCAGACACATTAATACCACCTGTAAAAGCTGTTTGTCCGTCAATAACTACAATTTTACGGTGATTCCGGTAATTGATACGGTTAGCAAATAAATAAAACCGGACTTTATGAAAAGGATGTACTTCAGCCCCGGCTTTACGCATCCGCTCCTCCGTTTTCTTTTTAATAGAAGGGCTGCCAAAGTCATCATATATAAAACGGACTTGCACACCCTGCATCGCTTTCTCTATCAATAACTCTATTATAGTAGTACCTATATCATCATACTCATAAATGTAGTACTCAATATGTATATGATATCTGGCTTCCCGCAGAGCCTGGAGCAGCTCAGAAAATTTTTCTTCCCCATTCACCAGCAGCTTAATTTTATTATGGTGTGTAAGTGGACTACCCAGGTCTCTTATCAGCATAGAAGCCAGTTCAGTATGCTGCTTAACAGATTCATCCGAAGTAGAAATTGATACTTTATCATATTGAGTATTGTCTTTTTTTAATTGCCGGAGTATCTCTTCGTCCCGGTTTATTTTTTTATTATACTGTTTTTTCTTCCAGTAATTGATACCAACTAAAAGATAGAAAGCAATGCCTATTACAGGTATAAAAAGAGTGAAAAGCAAATAGGCCATTGCTTTAGTGGTATCTTGTGTTTCAAACAAAATACGTAGCCAGATAACAATGAGTATCAGGATATAGAGGATTGTTATGAAGATAATCAGGCTCATAAAATTTAAATTTAACCTGCCGGAAAAATAATCCCTATGCCGGCAATAGTATTATAATATGTAATATACCTGTATAAATATATCCCCAATAGCATTTCTTAAATTTTACAATCAGCATTTATGGGAATAGTACCTCCCAGCTTATTTATTTGGCAGGTATTATTTTCACAAATTTCAATAACCGGGAATATATTTCTACACTTTTTAGCCAAGTACTAAATAAGAAATACTGGCATGCTTTTATAAGCAATATAAGGCAAATGAAGAAGTATGACAACGAATGAAAAACTTACTGAAACCTTAAATGATCTGGTAAAGATTAATAATGACAGGATAGTGGGATGTGAAAAAGCTGCCGATCAAACAACTGCTTCAGATACAGATATGCAGGCTGTTTATTTGGAAATGGCCAATGAAAGTCGTTCGTATATAAAAGCATTTAATAAAAGAATCAACAATCTTGGCGGTATGTCTGCTTCGATCAATGCAACATCCGGTAATATCTATAAAGGATGGATGGAAGTAAAGAAAATGTTTAATGGGACCAACAGAAAATCTATTCTGGAATCATGCGAGTGGGAGGAAAATGCTGCACAAAATGCTTATAAAGATGCTTTGGATACAGATACTGCCATGAATATAGATGTACGCCAGCTTATTATAGAACAAAAAGCGGGGCTAAAAAAATCTTATGACATTATTAAAGGATGCAACATTCTTCAAATAGCTTAATTTTTTATTAGTTCTCTGTAAAATAATATTAAAGAATCTCTTAGAGCAGGTTGGTTTTGGTAAAAGGACATCAGTAAAACGTTGTCCTTTTTTAGTTTAAAAAGCGTAAAAAAATAAAAGTTTAAACTTTTTCTAAAACTTTCATTAAAATTTTTTCCTCTTTTGTGAGGGAAGTTACATTGTCATTTACTTCAATTTTATCCAGTTCTTTAATATAGCTCTGTAATTTATCTTCTTCGTATAGCCTGATAATAGCAGGATGTACATAATATTTACGACATACCGCCCGGGTATTACCCAGTTGTTTACTTACACTATCTAAAAGTTCATTTACAGAAATTTTAGTAGAAATTTCATTCTCTTTAGTTTCTTTCTTTTTACAAGCCAATAAAAAGTGAAGACATCCTGCCCAGGTTCTGAAGTCCTTGGCAGTAAAAATTTCATTAGTTATGGTTTTTATATAGTTATTAACCATGCCGGAATCAATACTTTTCCGCTGCCCGTTTTCATCATAATATTGAAACAACTCTTTCCCGGGTATGTCACGACACTCCTTAATAATGGAAGCTAATTTTTTATGGCGAAGACTGATATCATGATAAATACCTTTTTTCCCTTTAAAAGAAAATTGAATGTTCGGGCCATTTACCTGTACATGCTTATCATGTAATGTAGTAATGCCATGAGAACCGTTCAATTTTTCATAACTATTATTTCCAATTCGTATATAGGTTCTTTCCATCAGGCTAATAACAGCTGCAATTACTTTTTTCTCACACAAATCTTTCAATGCTAAATCTTTTTCAACCTGCAATCTTAATGCAGGAAAGGCTTTACCCAACTCAGCCATTTTATGAAATTTAGTCTCATTTCTAAGCAAATTCCATAATGGATGGTAACGGTATTGCTTTCGTTTTTTAACATCAAACCCGGTAGCCTGTAAATGCCCGTTTTCGTTGATACAGATCCAGACAGATATCCAGGCCGGGGGAATGCCGAGTTGCTTGATTCTTTTAAGAATAGATTTATCCTTAATTATTTTTTCCTCTAAAATATAAGTAAAACCTTTTCCTTTTTTTGTTCGCATTATACCTGTTTCCGAATCTGACACATACATCAAATTAGCGGTGGAAGCAGCAGCTTCATGGTCATTAATAAGAGTGAGATGTTTCTGATGAGAAATCTTAGGGAGAAATTTCATACGGGTATTTTTTAAAACTATTTTTCTTTTTTACTTATGAAAGGCATGCTTCTGGAATTAATGGAGATATGAAATAGAAAAATGTGCCGGTAAAATACTCCTCATATTTTAAGAGTGTTTTTAACTACAAAAAGAAATTTTGTAAGTTTTGGGAAATTATTTCCCCATTTCATCCTACTTCGTACTTGTTTTTTTTTGGTACAGAAATTTCACTACCATAAAAGTAGTAATGAATTTTAAAATTGACTTTTTATGACAACTCAAAATCAAATAGGCTTTATAACGGAGAAGATTCAACAGTTACAAACGGCTATTTTGGAATGCCATAATAATAGTGTTTTAAAAATCCCCCGTTCGGTAGTACAAACGCTATTGGTTGATGAAATAGGCTGTGTTTGGGTAGGTATAGACAAGCCAAAACAATACATAAATGAGTTTGACCAAAGTTTTCATGTCGCACTTAATTATTACAAAAAAGGTATCCCCTTTTTTTTAAATACGTTTGGCCTGGCAAGAGTGGTAACTGATCCAGAAGATATAAGTAACCTTAATCCACTTTTAAAAGAGCAGTATAATAATGGTAAATTGATTTTATGTATTCGCATCATGGAGGTTAATTATTACGAAAAACAACCACAGGTAGTACAGTCTTTTCTCCAGAAATGCCAGCAAAGTATCTCGTCTTTATTTATTCCTAATAATGAATATTATCATTTTAATATGGATGATAAACAACACTATGCCTGAATTCAGAATCCCTATTCCTTCTATATAATAAAAAGAGAACCCGTAAGTTCTCTTTTTTATTTCTGCTAAACTCCCAAATTGAGTGTTAGATTTTTAATGCAAATAATTCAATACCCATATTTCTTCCTTTAAGATCAATAACGCCGAGAGATTCACTTTGCCAATCTTTTAAATCCAATAAGTCGTTAATTTCTTTAGAAATAAGAAATTTTTGATTAAGCTCTGTACAGGCACTTCTGATTCTTGCAGCTGTATTAATAGCATCACCACTCATTACAAGATCTTTTTTAATAATACCCACCTGGCCTACTGTTACAATACCTGTATGCAGTCCAACCTTGTATTCAGGAAGTGTATCGTATCTTCTTTTAAAACGATCAAAGTTTTTATTTATTTGTTTGCGGGTTGATAGTAAAGCAGCTATAGCATTATTAGCATTTGCTTTTGATTCGGGCCACCAAACGACTACCTCATCACCCACATACTGGTAAATTCTTCCGTCGTTTTCCATAAAGCCAGCAGATATACAAAAAATGAAATCACGGATAAATTTAAAATATTCTTTGTGCCCCAGTTTTTCTGCTATAGGAGTAGAATCTTTAAGGTCCAAAAACATTATAATCCTTCTTTCCTCCTGTGGTTGCAGGTATTTACCCACCATTATATTAAAGAAAACACCTTGAGAATATTTTTCATTTATCTCAATAGCCAGTAATGTAGATATAAACAAAGCTATCCATTCAGGCATTTTTTTTAACAGCCAACTATTGTGTAATATGTTATAACTGAATTTTTCTATTGCCTTTGGTAAACTGTAACCACCAATTAACCATTCGTAAGTAACATAAATAAAAAAATTCATTACAATGGCAGCCAATACCAGGAGTAATGTTTTCATTAATAAATTGAACCAGAGTGAGGAGTCCCTCAGATAGTTTCTCAAAACAGCGATAAGAAAGTAACCAATGAGAAGACTGATAACAAATACATTTACTTCCCGTAGCGCCACTTCTTTAGCAAAATTGATATCTGTGGCATAATATTTTTCTGAAAGTCCGCCGGTTACTTTTCGCCACATAAAAAAGAGAAAATCAATGATCGTCCATGCGAGAGCAATTCTGAGAATTACTGTTCTTTCATGTCTTTTGACCGGGGAAATTTTGCTGAAAATAGATTTGGTAGATAATTTCATACAAAGAGTTATGAGATAGGAGCTTTAGGCACAATTTACTGGAAAAATCATGCCGTATTAAACTCTATTATTAAACAGAACATACAAGTGATTTTTAAACTAAAAGTTCAAAACTGAAATTCATTTGCCGGATCCCAAAACACTTTTTTAAAATCCTGTACCCGGTCATTTTTTACTTTAATCATTTCTTTTTTTAATAGTTGTTCCATCATTCCGGGGGGAGAAAAATGAAATTTCCCGGTCAGTATTCCATTTCTGTTTACCACACGGTGGGCAGGTACTTTTGGTTTCACCAGATGGCAATCGTTCATAGCCCAACCAACCATGCGGGCCGATGATTTGGTACCGAGGCAAGCTGCAATGGCGCCATAGGATGTAACTCTACCTTTGGGAATTTGTCGGGCTACTTCAAATACCAGTTCAAAAAAATTCCCCTCCCTTTTGCCGGATGGATTTATTGCTTTTAATTTTTCAGAAGATTTTTTTCTGGTAGCCATTAACTAAAGATAATAATAACTAAGTGAGACAAAAGTGAAAATAAACTCAGGCTAAGAAATTCCTTGTTAGTACTTATTTTTTTACAGCCTTTAATTTTAATTCGCTTCTGCAGGGCTCGGGTACGTTTTCATAACTGAACGGGCAATGAAGGCAACCATTACCACAGCAATATCCTTTATCGAGGTGATACTTTTCTGTAAGTACCACATAGCCATTTTCATTAATATAATAGTCTGTATTTTCAATCAGCTCCTTCATATTCTTTCAACAATTTCTTTAACAAATCATCTTTCTCCTTTCCCAAAAATTTTTCCGGTAAAGAAAAAGAAAGATAATGAATACGGTTGCTGCCGGCAATATCCAGCGATTCATAATGTGTTTTTATTTTTAATTCTTCATTGATTATTTTTTCTGCAAATACATTGTCAAAGTCTTTATGTACCACACATCCGCATAGTTCGATTACTGTTTTGGTAAAGTGGTACAATTGCGGACTGTCCGTCTTTAAATTTATACAACCACCGGGAACCAGTATTTGTTGATATAAGCGTAAATATTTTGGATGGGTTAGTCTTTTATTAGCCTTCGACATTCGTAGCTGTGGATCTGGGAATGTAATCCATATTTCAGTTACTTCATTTTCCTCAAAGTATTCAGTAAGCTGGTCAATCTGTGTTCGTAAAAATGCCACATTGACTAGATTGTTTTTCAACGCTTTTTTGGCACCCACCCAAATGCGGTTGCCCTTCAAATCAATTCCAATGAAATTTCTTTGCGGGTATAATTGTGCAAGCCCAACAGCATATTCTCCTTTGCCACAGGCTAATTCTAATGTAACAGGGTTCTTATTTTTAAAAAAGGAATTCCAGTTGCCCGCGGTATCTTTTGGATATTGAAGCACATTAGAAAATGTTTTTAATTCTTCAAAACGGATTAGTTTTTTTTGACCCATGAAGGACAAAGATAATTTAAAAAATAAGGGTCATTGTAATGCAATGAATGATAATTTAATTACGGGATAAATAAACCTGATTTAGAACGATACAAAAGGGCAACACTTTTAAAGAGTTTGCCATACGGGATGTTTAATGATAAAAAGGATTGAAAAATAGGGGTCCTGATAGGTTACCAAATAGGTTACCTTTTTAAGTTAAAAAGGAGATTTTATTACCTAAAATCGGCTAAAAGAAGGAATTTGCTAAAGGCTATTTAAAACAAAAAAGCCTGAGGAAGAATCCTTAGGCTGGTTAAAACAATCACATGAGAGAAAACAGCTGTAGGGGGAGGGATCGAACCTCCACGAGGCAGTTAGTTGTAGCACAAAGTTCAGTGGTCGACCCTGGTCGGATTAGTATTGCTACCAACCCGGCTCTATGTTATATTTATCCTGTTACCTCCACCCCCGAGACAAGAGGGCATGTCTGCCAAAAATTTCATCACCCCACAATTTGACAAGAACTAATGATGCAAATCTATAGAAAATGCCATTATATTGAATATATTTTATAATATATTTTATAAATATAGATAATGGTCAACCAAATGTACATATATTTGGATAAATATTAAATCCAACTCGCAAAATGGCTAGTAAATTAAATCTTGACAAATTGGATCTGCAGATCATTCATGAAATGATGGAAACTGCTGAAATTTCTTATGCCGAATTAGGAAAGAAATTATTTGTAAGCGGTGGCACAATCCATGTTCGTATCAAAAAACTACAAGAATTCGGAATAGTTAAAGGTACAAGATTGAATGTGGATTTAAAGCAATTGGGGTATGATATTACAGCTTTTGTTGGAATTTATCTTGAAAAAAGTTCTTTGTATGATTCAGTGGCGCGTGAGCTGCATAAAATTCCTGAGATTATCAGGCTCAACTATACAACAGGTAATTACAGCATGTTTGCAGAGATCATCTGCAAACATGCTGTAATTACCTGTTGTATAGTTG
>JBKJXQ010000327.1:0-2595 GCA_046716235.1 Chitinophagaceae bacterium | reverse complement strand
CTGTTATACCGGTAGTGCCCCCACCAATATCAATAATCATATTTCCAACCGGCTCTTCCACATCAATACCGATACCCAGAGCGGCAGCCATCGGTTCATGTATAAGATATACTTCTTTAGCACCAGCTTGTTCAGCACTGTCACGAACAGCTCATTTTTCTACTTCAGTTATAGAAGAAGGAATACAAATCATCATTCTCCAACTTGGGGGAAAGAGGCGCCTTTTTGGGTACACTAATTTTATCAGCTCACGGATCATTAGTTCGGCTGCGTTGAAATCGGCTATCACACCATCTCTCAGCGGACGAACCGTCCTGATGCTTTCGTGGGTTTTTTCATGCATCATTAATGCCTTTTTCCCAACTGCCAGCACTTCTTTTGGATTATTACGATTAAGTGCTATAATGCTTGGTTCATTCACCACTACTTCATCATTATGTATTATCAGGGTATTGGCAGTACCCAGATCGACCGCTATTTCTTCTGTAAACCAGTTAAAAAGTCCCATTTGATTGTATCGGATTTTATTGTCGCAAAGTTGGAGTAAATAATTCGAATTATCAAAGCAAACCGTTTGCCAGACAAGATTTATTTTAGAATTCTTTTTGAGAGGTAAAACAGGCAATAAAAGCAATTCATCTTTAAGACGGGATATTTACGAGACTTTCAAGTGTACATTTCTTTTAACGGTCAAGTAAGAAAATCTCCACTATTGCTTGCTGATTTTTCATTTAATTTCATTGTATGCGAATCATCAGCAGAACCGTTTTAATTTTATCGGTGGTAAGTCTTTTTGCTGACATGGCTAGTGAAATGCTTTACCCGGTTACACCTGTGTATTTAAAAGAAATTGGTTTCAGTGTTTTTCTAATTGGACTTTTGGAAGGTGTAGTAAATTTTACTGCTGGAATCAGTAAAGGCTATTTTGGAAAACTGAGTGATGAAAAAGGTGTTCGTTTGCCTTTTGTGAAATTAGGATATTTATTAAGCTCCATTTCCAAGCCATTGATGGCAATTTTTGTTTATCCCGCCTGGATATTTTTTGTAAGAACAATTGACCGGCTGGGCAAAGGTGTACGTACTGCTGCAAGAGATGCTTTGCTTTCACAGGAAGCTACCCCCGCCACTAAAGCAAGAGTTTTTGGCTTTCATCGTAGCATGGATACTGTAGGTGCGGCCATCGGTCCTATACTCGCTTTATTATTTCTATTTTTTTACCCGGGTCAGTATAAAACACTTTTTTACCTGGCATTTATCCCCGGTATTATTTCTATCCTGTTTGTTTTATTACTAAAAGAAAAAAAACAGCCGGTAACAACCCTGGCTAAAGGAAATTTTTTTTCTTTTTTCAATTACTGGAAAATAGCATCGCCAGCATATAGAAAAGTAGTTTCCGGTCTTTTATTATTTGCTCTCTTTAATAGTTCAGATATTTTTTTATTGCTGATAACAAAAGAAACGATTGGAGATACAACCATAAAATTTATTGGCGGCACTTTCAATGCAGATACAATTACTATAGCCGCCTATATTTTCTATAATCTTATTTATGCAACAGCCTCTTACCCGATGGGAGCATTGGCGGATAAATTCAGTTTCAGAAAAATTATATTATTTGGCTTTGCCTTGTTTGTAATTGTGTACGGTGGCTTTGCTTTTAATCCTTCAATACCTGCCATTTTTATATTGTTCGCTATTTATGGAATTTATGCTGCCTCCACTGAAGGGATAATAAAAGCCTGGGTTACTAATTTATCAAATAATCAAAACACGGCTACAGCTATCGGTTTTTACACCAGTTGCGAAAGTATTGGGGCGTTATTAGCCAGTATTATTGCCGGAGCACTATGGACAAGTGCAGGAAAATCTTCCACCTTTATTATTACTGCCGGTATTTCAGCCATCGTATTTTTTTATTTCCTCTTTAAAATCAAAGACAAATAAGGTTATTTTTCTTTTTTGCCTGCTGAAATAAAAATTTGGCATAATAATGGGAAAATGAATGGAGAAAACCAGTCAGCCTAAATTAAAAATTATTATGAGAAAAATTATTTTATTACCGTTAGTAATATTCTTAACTATTACTATTTCACAAGCCCAAAACAGCAGTACCAACAGTTCGTCGTATAAAAATGCATTAGGAGTAAAAGTGCTGGATGGTGGTGGCATTACTTTTAAACATTTTGTTAGTGGAAATAATGCGTTGGAATTTATCGGTTATTTCTGGAATCGGGGTACAAGAATAACGGGGTTATATGAAATTCATGGGCCTATCAGCGGAGCCGCAGGATTGAAATGGTACATCGGACCGGGGGCACATATTGGCTTTTATAATACTAAATATGGCGATGGTAGTTTTGTTGGGCTTGATGGTGTGTTGGGTTTGGATTATAAATTTAAAGGAGCACCCATTAATATGTCGATTGACTGGCAACCTTCCTTTGAATTTGGCGACAACCGTGGATTTGTAGGTAGCTGGGGTGGATTTGCTGTACGATATACTTTTTAATATACTCTTTTTATCCGAACGGGGATCACGGTTTGAAACGGTGGTGCCTGTTTTTTTTATATCTTGTTGAAAAATCAGGGTATGAA
>JBKJXQ010000326.1:0-3615 GCA_046716235.1 Chitinophagaceae bacterium | reverse complement strand
TAAATAACTGGTTTATTTTTTCAGTAACTCCGGTAGTTTCATTCTCCAATTCCATTCCACTTTTCACCGTACCGGAATAAACTTTGAAATAGGACATCTCCCCTACATGTGATTCAGAAATTGTTTTGTAAATAAAAATACAGGCCGGTCCATTGGCATCACAGGTCAACTTATTTCCATTCTTTGTTACCTGTGCTGGCATTTCATTGGCACTTGGACACACATTATCGATAAACCCCATCAGGCGGCCACTACCCATATTCCTTTCCGCTGATAAACAGAACAGTGGAAAAAGATCATGATTAATCATTGCTTTTTTCATTCCTTCCTTCATTTCGTCTTCATCCAGCTCTCCTTTGTCAAAATATTTTTCCATTAGTGATTCATCATTACCTGCAATGGCTTCGATAAGTTCTTTATGCAGTTCATCTGCTTTATTTTTTTCGTCGTCAGGTATCGGAAGCTTTTCAGGTTTACCTCCTGCATCTTTAAACTTATACATCGTCATTCGTAGCACATCAATTATTTCATGAAATCCTGCACCACTTTGATGAGGATATTGCACCACTACTATCTTGTTGCCAAAATGCGATTTTGCTTCCCTTACACTCTTGTCAAAATCAGCATTATCCTCATCCAGTTTATTAACTGCAAAAATCATCGGGGTTTTAAATTGCTCAGTATATTCCCACATAATATCTGTACCAACTTCCACTCCCATCGTTGCATTCAAAAGCATCACACCGGTATCGGCCACCCGCAATGCAGAAATTACTTCTCCGGCAAAATCATCATAACCAGGAGTATCGATAATATTTATTTTATAACCCCGCCATTTAGTGTGCAGCAACTTGCTAAAAATAGAATTACCACGATCCTGTTCCAGTTCGTGGTAATCCCCTGAAGTATTACGTTCGGCTATTGAGCCCCTTCGGCTGATAATGCCTGCTTCAAATAGCATGCACTCCGCTAAGGTGGTCTTACCAGAGCCGGCATGCCCCAGTAAAACAATATTTTTTACATGTGAAGTATCAAATTCTGGCATGGCAATCTATTTTAAAGGCAATCAAATAATTTGTCCTTCAAATTTTAACGGTGTTGAAAAAATCATTCAACAATGCCCTGACTGATTGGAAATAGCCAGCAATAAAATAGTGCCATTCAATTAATAACCCTTTCCCTTCTTTAGCATCATCCCAGCTGTTTCAAAAAAAGATTAAATTCATTACGTACTTTTTGTAATGTTTGTTTCAATTCCTGAAATTCTTCTGACAAACTTTCATGCCTGGAATGACTGTCTTCATTAACCAACCCATTGAATGCAACTCGTTCAAAGTTCATTTTACGGTCATGAGCTTTAATAGCTTGTTTTAAATCGTGAATGTTAATGAGTTGAATGTGGAATTGGTTGTGGAGGTGTTCTACTTCCTGGAGCTGGTCTTTAGTAAGAGGCTGGCTGGCTTTTTGTGTGAGGCGGGTTTCGTCGCTGGTAAATTCTTCTCTGAACTGACGAAGTTGTTCCCTCCAGCTGTTGCACTCTTTTGAGAGCTGCGAGATGTCTACCTGAACCATTGGATTAAATTTAGAGCCTGCCGGAAGGCAGACAAAGTTAAATAATAAAGAACCTTATAACTTTTCCTGGGTATGGATTGAGGTAGATAGCCGGGAGTAAATTAAGACGGATTTTGCTAAAAACAAATATTTTAGGAAGGAATTTATAAAAAAAAGTACACATCATATATATAGCTATCCTTTTGTAACAAATTTTATCGCAATGAATTTTATTCACCTCTCCGGTTTCTCACTTATATAGCTTATAAGTCATGACTTTCTTTCCGGCAAAAAAACTGTTTTTCGCCTTTCCTAATGCGATGATAACTTATATTCGTAGTCCGGAAAAAGTGAACAGTGATTTCCCAAACTACCATACAACAAATACTTGGGCGCCTCGACATACTTGATGTAGTAGGAGGCTTTGTAAAGCTTAAAAAAAGAGGCGCTAACTATCTCGGCCTTTGCCCTTTTCACAATGAGAAGACCCCATCTTTCACCGTTTCTCCCGGTAAAGAGTTGTATAAATGTTTTGGATGCGGTAAAAGTGGCAATACTATCAGCTTCATTATGGAGCATGAAAAGCTCAGCTATGCAGAGGCATTAAAATGGCTGGCCAATAAATATGGAATTGAAATAGAGGAAACTTTTCAGAGTAATGAACAACGGGAGCAGGTGCAAGTGGCTGAAAGCCTTTATATCATCAATGCGTTTGCCCAACAATTTTTTACCCGATCATTATTTGAAAGTGAAGAAGGACAAGATATTGGATTAGCCTATTTTAAAGAAAGGGGATTCAGAGAAGAAATTATTACTAAATTCCAATTGGGCTATTCGCCAGAACAACGGGATGCTTTTACCAAAGAGGCTATTGCCAAACAATACAATACTGAATTACTGATAAAAACAGGTTTGGTTGCCAACCGCAACGACCAGTTAATGGACAACTATCGTAACCGTGTCATTTTCCCTATTCATAATCACAGTGGTAAAGTGATGGGCTTTGGTGCCAGAATTTTAAAAAGTAATGATAAGGCTCCAAAGTATATTAATACACCGGAGAATGAAGTTTATATAAAAAGTAAAATCCTATATGGTTCATATTTTGCAAGACAAGCTATTGATAAAGCTGATGAGTGCTTACTGGTAGAAGGATACACGGATGTTGTATCACTTCACCAGGCTGGTATTGAAAATGTGGTGGCAAGTGGTGGCACTTCATTAACTCCGGACCAGCTAAGGCTGATAAAAAAATACACTAATAACCTCTCTATTATTTATGATGGTGATGCAGCAGGCATTAAAGCTGCATTAAGAGGATTAGATCTTGCATTGGAGGAAGGTCTAAATGTAAAACTGGTTCTTATCCCCGATAAAGAAGATCCGGACAGCTATGTAAATAAAGTAGGTGCTTCGGCCTTCAGAGATTTTGTACAGAAAAATAAAAAAGATTTTATTCTTTTCCAGCTGGAAGTAGCATTAAAAGATGCAGGTAATGATTCAGTAAAGAAATCAGAAGTGGTCAATAAGATGGCAGAGACCATTTCTAAGATTAATAAGGTTGAAGACTTTACTAAACAACAGGATTATATAAAGCAATGTTCAGAGATATTAAAGATTGAAGAAGGGGGCTTACATGCACTGGTAAATAAATTTATTCGTGACAGGATTTCCACGATGGAAAGAAAGCTGCCCTTTGAAGAGGCAAAGCAGCACGAAGAAAATGCAAAGCAGGCAGAAGTAACCAACTATGATGATGCTACTTTTAATTTGTTGTTTAAAGATGAATTACAGGAGAGAGAAGTTGCCAGGATATTATTGGAATATGGAATTAAAAAATGGGATGATAATAAATTAGTAGCTGAATATATTTTTGAAGAGATGGTAGATGAAAGCTTGATTGACAATACTGATATCATCAGGCTGATAGCTGCCTTTAAAGAAATACTGCAGAGCAGCCCGGAAACAGCAGGCAGAAGTTATTTTATTCATAATCCGGAAACAAAACTCAGTGCCCTTGCTGTATCACTGCTTAATTTTCCTTATGAAGAAAGCGAACATTGG
>JBKJXQ010000325.1:0-3129 GCA_046716235.1 Chitinophagaceae bacterium | reverse complement strand
GTACAATGCTGAATAATAGAAAATCATAGATGTCGACAAAAAACCTAATGCGCCAATAATTACAGGGAGAGAAAAAAAAGACATATTGTTTTTACTGCATGCCTTACCGTTATTGCATTAATAAATCTAAATAGTGATTTATATGAAAACAAGAAATGATCAAATAAAACTTCCTATTTTTTCAGAATAAGATTGTTAACTTGGTAATTAAATTTTTAATACTTCTGCATGAAAAAAAAATGGCTTCTCGTTTTATTACTCTTTTCAGGATGTCAGGTAAATGACCAATAAAAAACATACTGGCAAAGATTATTTAATGTAAAAAATTTAACAGGCTGGAAACCCTTAGCTGGGTTAGCTAACTACACAGTGGAAGACGGCGTTATTGTGGGCCGCACGGTGATGAATACTGGTAATACATTCCTGGTAACAGAAAAAGAGTATAGTAATTTTATACTTGAATTAGATGTTTATGTAGAAGATGAGGAAGGAAACTCTGGTGTACAAACCCGCAGCCATTTTGATGCAACGGCGAATAAGGGTGCTGGGAAAGTGTATGGTCGTCAATGCGAAGTAGATCCTACTCCACGTAAATGGACGGGTGGTATTTATGATGAAGGAAGAAGGGAGTGGCTCTACCCTATGCAATTAAATGCAGCAGCACAGAATGCTTACAAAAAAGGCGAATACAATCATTTGCATATTGAATGTATTGGTAACGAAATGCGGACCTGGGTAAACGGAATTGCGACAGCTTATGTTGTTGATACATTAGATGCAAAGGGATTTATTGGTTTGCAGGTACATGCTATCAATTCAGCAAGCCATGCAGGAAAAAAAGTATCTTTTAAAAATATCAGGATCAAAACAACTGATCTGAAGGCAACCCCATTCCCTAAAAATATTTATGTCGCCAATTTCACTCAGAATAGTTTAACCAGCTATGAAAAAAAAGATGGTTGGCGTTTACTATTCGACGGGAAGACAAATACAAACTGGATAAGTGCAAAGGGAAATGATTTTCCTTCGAAGGGATGGGAGATTAAGAATGGTACTCTTTCTGTATCTGCTTCAGAAGGGAAAGAATCGACCAATGGGGGCGACATAGTAACCAAAGAACAGTTTTCCGCATTTGATCTGTCGTTTGAATTTAAGTTATCTCCCGGTGCAAACAGCGGTGTAAAATATTTTGTAACACTTGCAGAAGATAGTAAAGGTTCAGCAATTGGTTTGGAATACCAGGTGCTGGATGACACCTCTCACCCTGATGCAAAACTTGGCCGTGATGGTAACAGGACATTAGCCTCTTTATATGATCTTATAAAAGCGGATAAGCAAAAAAGATTTATACGTCCGATTGGTGCCTGGAATGTTGGAAGAGTAATAGTGTACCCTGATAATAAAGTTGAACATTATCTGAATGGTGTAAAAGTGCTTGAATATTTACGTGGTTCTGAAGAATTTAAAAACCTGGTGGCGATCAGTAAATATGTTGTTTGGAAAAATTTTGGAGAAGCACCAAAAGGGCATATACTGTTGCAGGATCATGGCAATGCTGTTTCGTACAGAAATATAAAAATTAAAACACTTAAATAATTCATTAAAAAAATAATTGTTATGTCAACATCATCACGCCGAAAATTTATTAAGCAATCTGCCATCGCAGCAGCAGGAACTTATATTGGCACCATGGGCTTCAGTGCTAAAAGCTATGGAAATATTCTGGGAGCCAATGACAGGATAAGGTTGGGAGCAGTGGGATTTTCTGATCGTTTTCGCCAGGCCCTGTTTCCTTCTTTTCAGAATCATTATAAAGAATTGAATTTTGATGTTGTAGCTGTTTCGGATATATGGAAAATACGCCGTGAAGAAGGCCAGGCCTTTCTTAAAAATGCGATGGCACATGATATTAAAGCATGCATGAACAATGATGAATTGTATAATACAAAAGATGTGGATGCAGTCATTATTGCAACATCGGATTTTCAACATGCACTGCATTGCATTGAAGCAGTAAAAGCAAAGCGGGATGCTTATGTAGAAAAGCCTTTTGCCGAAACAATGGATGATAATATTGCTGCATTAAAAGCTGTAAAAGCTTCCGACAGAATTATTCAAATCGGTTCTCAACGGAGAAGCGGTGGTAATTATAAAGCTGCAGCTGATTTTATTCAACAAGGAAAGTTTGGCCCCATTACAATGGTAGAATTAAGCTGGAACATTAATCAGCCCGGTCGCTGGAGAAGGCCTGCACTTGTTGAAAAATGTAAAGAGCAGGATACTGACTGGAAAAGGTTTTTATTGAACCGTCCGTATGAAAAATGGGATCCACGGAAATATCTTGAGTATCGTTTATTCTGGCCATATTCTTCGGGTATGCCGGGGCAATGGATGAGCCATCAGATAGATACAGTGCATTGGTTTAGTGGATTGCATCATCCCCGTAGTGTGGTTGCCAATGGTGGTATTTATATGTGGAAAGATGGACGAAAGAATTGGGATACTACTACAGCAGTATTTGATTATGGTCCTTCTGATAATATGGCTAATGGTTTCCAGGTAACCTTTGCTTCCCGAATGCACAATGGAACTGAAAATCCGGCAGAGATTTATTATTCCAATGGCGGCGAGTTAAATCTTATTACCAATAAAGTTTCTTCCAATGGCGGCTTGTCAGAAAAAATGGCAGCAGCCATGAATATGAAAGCAAATCTTTTAACAGAAACTACGTTGATTGATAACTCAGAAAAAGTTGTTGCTTCTGCAAATACCGGTGCTGACAGATTAACATCAAACCACATGCGGAACTGGATGGAATGTGTACGGAGCAGGCAACAACCCAATGCACCCGTAGAAGCTGGCTATAACCATTCTATTGCTACTATTATGACGAATGCAGCAGTAAGAACCGGATACAAAGTAACTTTTGATGAAAAGACGCAACAGGTAATGGCCAATGGGAAAGTTTTTAAATATTGATAATTCAAAGGAACCACACATCATCAGGAGAGAAAGTTATATATACAATTTCTCCTGGTAAAAAATGATTATAGTTTGTTTGAATGCCGACTATTTGCCCTTCAATGAGCACATCAATAATATAGTAGCTGCCCCAGTAAAGGATTTTTT
>JBKJXQ010000324.1:0-6165 GCA_046716235.1 Chitinophagaceae bacterium | reverse complement strand
ATATATTGCTTTGATTGCTTTTTTATTGTTCGTCTTACTGCCTATTGCAATATGGGTAGCCAAAGTACCCTTAAAAAAGTTCATCGAGGCTATAAGAGAACCTGTGTCCATTGCCTTTGCTACTACCAGTTCTGATTCAGCTTTGCCTAAAGCATTGGAGAATATGGAAAAATTTGGTGTACCCAGAAAGATTGTATCATTTGTAATTCCTACAGGCTATACTTTTAATCTTGATGGTACTACTTTATACCTTTCATTGGCATCCGTATTTGTGGCGCAGGCTGCAGGGATGGATTTGTCATTTGGTGAACAGATAATTATTGGTCTTACATTAATGCTAACCAGCAAGGGTGTAGCAGCAGTGCCAAGAGCATCTTTGGTAATATTAATAGCAACAGCAACAACTTTCCATTTTCCATTGTGGCCAATCATGGCTATTTATGGAATAGATGAATTGATGGATATGGCCAGAACTTCGGTGAATGTAATTGGTAATACATTGGCCAGTTGTGTGATTGCCCGTTGGGAAGGAGAGTTTGATGATGAAAAAGCATTAGCTTTTAACGAGAAAGAAGCTGATGCAATAGTCGAACATTAATTGTTTTAACAAAAAATATTTATCACTAATTAATTAAATAGTATTTATGGATTTGATATACTTATTGGATGTCTTTCATTGGAGCAATTTATTACAACCGCAATGGTATATTGAAAATGGTGGATTATGGTTGTTGCTTTTTGTAATTTTTGCCGAAACAGGGTTGTTTGTCGGATTTTTACTACCTGGCGACTCCTTATTATTCGTAGCAGGCATATTTGCACACAAAATGGAAAATGGGTCTCCGGGTCTTACACAGCAATTTTTAAAATTAATTGGAATGGGAGGCATTCAAAATGAATGGGTGGATTTATTTGTATTGGTGGGTCTTATTTCAGTGGCAGGAATATTGGGAAATATGGTTGGCTATTGGACAGGGCGAAAAGTAGGACCGGCAATGTTCAGCTGGAGAGACAGGTTTCTTTTCAAAAAAAAATATTTATTTCAGGCTAAAGAGTTTTATGACAAGAATGGCGGGTTGGCAATTATAGGAGCCCGGTTTCTTCCTTTGATCAGGACCTTTGCTCCAATTGTAGCAGGTATTGTGCAGATGGACAGGAAGAAATTTTACTTCTTTAATGTAGCTGGTAGCATAGCCTGGGTTTTCACTATGATATTTGCCGGGTACTTTTTACAGAAATGGATTCTCAGCCAGTTTGGTTTTGATTTGAAAGATCATTTAGAAATAATTGTTATCGGAATTGTATTAGTAACTACGGCTCCGGTTATAATAAAAATGATGACGGGTAAGAAGAATAAAATCCCTGATGCATCTGTCAAAGAGTCAAATCCAGAATAATTTATGAATCAAACGAAGCCTGTTTCCATTCTTAATATTGCTGTTATTGTTGCGGCCTTGGGATATTTTGTTGATATCTATGATTTGTTGCTGTTTACTATTGTAAGGGAACCAAGTCTGGCTGGACTGGGGGTGGACCTTACAATTAGAAAAGACGTTATTGCTGCGAGTACTAGCGTTATAAACTGGCAAATGTGGGGTTTGCTGATTGGCGGTATTGTGTGGGGAGTGATGGGTGATAAAAAGGGAAGGCTTAGTGTATTGTTTGGATCTATTATTCTTTATTCTATCGCTAATTTTTTTACTGGTTTTGTGCAAACAGTAGAGCAATATTCTTACGCAAGATTTGTGGCAGGCATAGGTCTTGCGGGGGAATTAGGAGCAGGCATTACTCTAGTTAGTGAGCTGTTACCAAAAAACAAAAGAGGAATTGGAACTTCTTTAGTGGCAGGTATTGGTTTATTTGGTGCAGTGGCCGCTTATTTTACTTTCAAAATTACAGATGACTGGCGGTTGTGTTATAAGATAGGTGCAGGTTTAGGGGTGCTATTATTATTTCTCCGGATAAAAGTTGCCGAAAGCGGAATGTTTAAACAGGTAAAGCAGCAAAATGTTTCAAGAGGCAACCTGTTGATGTTTTTTAATAACAGCAAGAGGTTTAAAAAATATATACTTGCAATTCTAATCGGTATGCCAACGTGGTTTGTAATTGGTATACTTGTAAATTTTAGTAACCGGTTTGCTACCGAGTTTTATGGAGACAATAAAATTGAATCCGGCCGTGCTATTATGTACGCTTATGCGGCTATCGCCATTGGCGACATATTAGTAGGGTTTGTAAGCCAATATTTTAAAAGCAGGAAAAAAGCATTATATCTTTTCTACTTCTTTTCTATCGTTTCAGGTATTTACTTTTTCAGCGGCAGCATACAAAATGATACTTCAATGTACATTGCCTGTGCTATGCTTGGGTTCAGCACTGGTTTCTGGGCCATCTTTGTTACAATGGGTGCGGAACAATTTGGTACTAATCTCCGTGCCACGGCGGCTACTACTATACCCAATTTTGTAAGAGGATCTTTGCCGCTTATCAACCTCCTCTTTGTAGGATTATTTCAGCAAAGCGTCGGCTGGTCTTTTGTAAAAAGTGCTATGGTTACAGGTGTGATTGTAATGGTTATCACATTAATTGCCGCATATTTTACAGAGGAAACTTTTCACAAGGACCTCGATTATATAGAAACTGATTAGTAGCTGCCGCTGGTTGTTAAACATTAATTAGTATCATGAAATTTCTCATCATCCGTTTTTCATCCATCGGTGATATTGTTCTAACTACGCCGGTTATACGTTGTCTGAAAAAACAGGTGCCGGATGCGGAAGTACATTTTCTCACCAAAGATTCCTTTCGTTCTGTAGTAGAACACAATCCATACATAGATAAATTACATGTGCTGGCTCATAGCTGGGAACTAATGATTGAGGAGCTAAAAGTAGAAGAGTATGATTACATCATTGACCTTCATCATAACACTAAAACACTTCGGATTAAAAATGTACTGAAGAAAAAATCATTCTCATTTTATAAACTCAATATTCAAAAATATATCTATACAGCATTAAAAATAAATGTGCTGCCCAAAGTACATATCGTAGACCGGTATTTAAAAACAGTAGAATCGTTTGGAGTAAAAAATGATGGCGGGGGGCTGGACTATTTCATTTCATCAAAAGAAGAGACTAAAAAGGAAGATATACCGGCTTCACACCATGCAGGCTATATTGCTTGTGTTATAGGTGCTGCACACGGTACCAAGCGGTGGCCGGTGCATAAGTGGAAGGAATTTTGTTCTACAATGGACCATCCTCTCATTTTATTAGGAGGAAAGGAAGATGTTATTAATGGAGATGAAATAGCTGCTGTTGATACGGTAAAAATTTATAACGCCTGCGGAAAATTTAAACTGAATGAAAGTGCCGACCTCGTAAGAAAATCTAAATTAGTTATCAGTAATGATACGGGATTGTTGCACATTGCTGCGGCATATAAAAAACCGATTATTTCTCTTTGGGGAAACACAGTGCCTTCGTTTGGTATGCATCCTTATTATGGAAACATTTCAGCAGATACGACGCTGTTTGATATACTGCAAGTAAATAAATTATGGTGTCGTCCTTGTTCTAAGATTGGTTATGACAAATGCCCCCTTGGGCATTTTAAGTGTATGGAGAAAATATCAGCAAAAGAACTTTACGATAAGGCTACGCAAAGATTGTAGCCTTATCATAAAATTAAAAATGTAATGCCCGCAGTTATAATTATTTGTTCATAAAGAAAAGTGCAAGCACAGAGAAAATAACCAAAAAACTTCCAATAACTAAACGTACCTGTACGTCTTCATTTTTAAACATGAGTCTAATTTTTTTCATACCTGATTTTTTAAAAAGTGAATAATAATCAGATTTTCCAGGGTTGGGTATTAGTTATCCAGTAGGGTAGGAGATATAGCTGTTGCAAATCTAAAAAAGATTTTTTAATTGTAAGCTAACAAATTTCTTTTTTTTTAAAGCATTGTCAATGTAAAACTACTATGCCCGCCAATATTCCGTAATGAATGTATGCGGGTAATTCATACATGTCAGCTATTTAACCCTATATTGATGTCAACTTTATTTATTCAATATGCTGTATAACAGTAAGTTATAAACAGCCTGCTGAATAGAATAGCAAAAGTTGCTTTTTATTAAAAGCAACTTTTGCATTAATGGATTTAATATCCTTACAAAATCTCAATGAACTTTGGCTGCTTTTGTTTTGCTACTTCTTTCTTGGGAATTAAAAGTTGTAAAACGCCATCTTCATACTTTGCCTGAATTTTTTCAGTATCCACCACATCTTTTTGCAGGGTAAAAGTCCTTGAAAAAGATTGATAGCTGAACTCACGGCTTGTATACCTCACCTCTTGGGTTTGTTCATTTTGCGTAGCCATTTCGGAACTTATGGTAAGGGTGTTACCCTCAAGTAGCACTTTGAAGTCCTTTTTTTTCATGCCTGGAACTGCTACTTCCACTTCATAATTGTCCGGAGTTTCTTTGATGTTAACCGCAGGGATTGTCGTATTAGTATCAGAAAAATTTGACAGGCCCCAATTAAAAATGTCACGGTTCAGGATATCATCAAAAAGTGCAGGGAAGTGGTTTTGTAAATTACCGGTTCTCTTTACGATTGTCATACTTACCTCCTTTTTAATTTGGTTAAAAAATAAATCATATAAAGGGGAAACAAAATAAATGCCACCGCAGATTGTAATTTTTTATCCTGAAATTTTTTCAGAAAAACTGAAATTTTTGCAATGTCGAAAAGTCAAATTTTCAGTTTTATGCTCCACTGTGGGTATAGGAGAAGAAGGATTTAGAAGGCAGCATTACACCGCAGTTAGAACTGTACGGTTATAAAAAACTACCCTTTAAACCAGGTTTCATTTTAGAAGGGATGTTATTGGAAATCAGTTTGAAACAATATGGGAAACAGTTTTAGTATTTTTTCTTGTTTTTTCTTATCAAGGCTATCAAATAATTTATTATATCGCAGAAGACAAACTTGTACCAACGCTTTCTTCTGACCATCCTTTATTTCATTTGTTACTACTTGTGTTACCATGTCTGGAACTTTGTTACTTAGCTTCACAAGTTTTATACTACTATGCATTTTTCCAGTACCGGTATAGCTTTTAAAAAGCCTTTCCTGGATGTAATTAGCTAAATCATCTGAACCAACAGGATCCTGATTTACTTTAATATTGCCAGTTTCATCTACGGTAACAAGCAGGATTTTTTCAACGGGGGGAATCATTCCTGCCAGGGTAATGAAAATACCAATCAATGAAAATAGAAAAAAGAATTGCCGCATGGCATACAGGTTAATTGTTACTGTGTTTTTGCGGCCAAGATAACACGAAAATAATTGTAATTCGCTATCTGCGGAAACCACTTTTTAATCCTTGTGATCGAACAACCCGGAATGGGAACAAAAAAGCGATTTATTCTTCATAAACCGCTTTTTTGTAAAGAGTGATGCTATCATCCATTTTCTTGTCATAATTCACTTATTTCCAGCCAACGAAGTTCTTTTTCATCCAGCAGGCGGGTCACTTCACCTATGCGTAAGGAGTATTTTTGTAATTCTGCAAAAGCAGTATCGCTGCTGTTCATTTTTTCAGTTATCATTTCTTTTTCTTTCAACAGGTCTGCCATTTCTTTTTCTAATATTTCAAACTCTCTTTTTTCTTTAAAAGTAAGTTGACGTTTTTGAGAATTATTTGTTGCGGGTTGTACCTTAATTGTAATCGGTTCTATTTTTTTTTCCAGTTGTGGTAATGTTTTGTCGGCTACAGCTTGACGATATTGTGAATAATTGCCAGGGAAATCCCTGATAACTCCATCTCCTTCAAAAATAAAAAGGTGATCGACCAACCGATCCATAAAATAACGATCATGTGATACAATGAGGAGGCAACCAGGGAACTCACTTAAAAAATTTTCCAGCACTCCCAATGTAGGAAGATCTAAATCATTGGTGGGTTCATCCAATATTAAAAAATTGGGATTTCGGAATAAAATAGAAAGCAGGTGAAGTCTTCTTCTTTCTCCACCACTTATTTTGCTGATGTAAGTGTATTGTTTATCCGGATCAAATAAAAACAACTGAAGAAACTGGGCTGCACTTAATGAACCACCGCTGGCCAGTGGAAAATGTTCTGCAATATCC
>JBKJXQ010000323.1:0-2651 GCA_046716235.1 Chitinophagaceae bacterium | reverse complement strand
GTCCAATGTGGCATCATTGTAAAGTAAATCAATCCTAAAATTCCTAGGATAAATAAACTGGCAAAAATAGAGGAATAATCTTTTCTCATGGTAGGTAAGTAGATAGGGGTTGTGGTATTTAAATATCTTTTTTGACAAGCATGTAAAAATCAGTATCCAAAAGCATATAGCCTTGGTCGTATAAGAAATAGTAGGTATTTCCTGTTTTAGTTTGTAAAATATTCGTGAAAAATTCAAAATCAAAACCTTTACTAAGCAGTCTTGCCCGAGTAGTTTTTGATTTTCCTTCCACATTCAGCTCGGATAAAATACGGTAATTCTTGCGCAACTTATTGTTGATGTTGCGCATAAAATTAGTGCTGTCTTTGTTTATTTTATTGTTATAAGCATTGCGGCAACCATCACTACAGAATTTTTTATCCTCTCGGCCTACAATTTTCTCTCCACATTCTAAACAGGTTTTATTCATGGATTGATTTTTTTAATGTCATACAAATCTGTTCTCCGATCTTTGAGGATGCGTACACTTCCGTGTTCGTGAAGTTCTTTCAATAAATTTAGATCCACATCAACGATAAGCGTCATCTCCGTATTTGGAGTCGCTTCGGCTTTAATCCCATTACTAGGAAACGCAAAATCAGAAGGTGTAAACACCGCAGATTGCGCATATTGAATATCCATGTTGTTCACCTTTGGGAGATTCCCAACACATCCTGCTATAGCAACATAACATTCGTTTTAAATAGCTCTTGCTTGAGCACAATGTTTGACTCTGGTATACGCGTTTTGGGTATCCGTCAAGAACGGTACAAATAAAATATTCATTCCTTCATCAGCCATTAATCTGGATAATTCTGGAAATTCTACATCATAACATATCATGATGCCTATTTTTCCGCAATCCGTATCAAAAGTCTTGATTTGTGATCCCCCGGTCATTCCCCAGTGCTGAACTTCATTTGGTGTCACATGAATTTTAGCATACATCTCTGATGTACCATCTCTTTTACAAAGAAAACCTACATTGTAAAGAGTCCCATTTTCTAAATAAGGCATGCTTCCTGTAATGATGTTAATGTTGTAGGAAATAGCGAATTCTTGGAAACGTTTCCGAATGGGTTCAGAGTGTTTGGCCAATTCCCGAATGGCTTCGGCTTCTGATAAATGATTGTAATCAGCCATTAGTGGTGCTGTGAATAATTCTGGAAATAGTGCAAAATCACTGGCATAACCAGAAACTACGTCTATAAAAAACTCACACTGTTCGAATAGCGCTTCCAGATTATTCAATTGACGCATCTGCCATTGAACCAATCCCAATCGGATGACACTTTTCTCGAGATTTATTAATTTTGGGCTTTCATCATAATAAATATTATTCCATTCCAGTAAAACAGCAAATTCTTTAGAATCGGCATCACCTTCAAGATAATTTTTCATTATTCGGATTACATGAAAATCATTACTCAACTGAAAAGAAAGTACCGGATCGTGTAATTCTTTTCTTTTTACTTTCTCAATGTAATTTTTGGGGGTGAGTTTCTTAGCATGCTGTCCATAATTAGGAATTCTTCCTGCAAAAACAATTGCTTTCAAATTTAATTGTTCGCACAACTCCTTTCGGGCGTCATACAATCGTCTTCCTAGACGCAATCCTCTATAACTTGGGTGAATGAAAATATCAATACCATATAAGACATCTCCTAGAGGGTTGTGAGTCGAAAAAGTATATCCACCGGTTATTTGAGAATAATTGTGGTTTTTATCGACTAAACTTTCGTCCACTCGCAATGATAGTGCAGAACCTACCACTTTTCCATCTACTAGGATCACTAACTGTCCTTCAGGAAAAATACTTAATAGTTTTTCAATATGATGTTCTCTCCAGTAAGAGCCTACCATCTCTGGATACGATTCTACCATTGATTTTTTCAGTTCTTTGTAGTCTTCAAATTTCAAATTTCGTAATTCTACTTTGTTTATTTTGGCTTGCATAAGAATTTGATTTTAATCAAATATAATTAAATTTTTCCATTTACAAACGCTTACAAATAGTTATAACCGAAAGTAAATAGTTACCAACCGAATACTTTTTTTAAGTCATCGCATCTTTGTCCTGTTGATTTGAAACACCAATTCAACACAACATACACTAACCTATAAATAATATACGCCATGAGCACATTAAGAAACAAAGTTCAGTTAATTGGACACGTTGGGAATGATCCGGAAATCAAAACTTTTGACGGAGGAAAAAAATTAGCCAATTTCACTTTAGCTACTAACGAAAGCTACAAAAACGACAAAGGAGAAAAGATAGAAGAGACACAATGGCACAAACTCATCGCTTGGGGTAAAACCGCTGATATTATAGAAAAATATGTTGCCAAAGGAAAAGAAATTGCGATTGAAGGTAAATTGACTCATCGAAGCTATGAGGATAAAAATGGCGAAAAACGCTATGTGACTGAAGTCGTGGTAAACGATGTACTCCTTTTGGGAAAATAATAATACAATACAGGTCTGATATTCTGGAAAAAATGCTAATTATGATTTCTATTAAATAAAAAAAGATTCTCCCGAAGCAACCTTTTTAACTTTAAACCATCTTTTATAAAATTAATAACTTAATAACTTTTAAAGAGATGAAA
>JBKJXQ010000322.1:0-3228 GCA_046716235.1 Chitinophagaceae bacterium | reverse complement strand
GAATAAAGGAGAAGCCAGACTGTATTGTTCTTTTTGAAAATATTCTTTTGCTTCTTTAAAAGTAGATTCAGGATCGGAGTAAAAACGGGTTTGTTGGGCAAAGACAGAAATATTGAGGAGAATGGCTATTGCAAAAAAACTTTTATTTTTCATATTAATTAGGATGTCCTTTTAACCGGTGGCTCCGATATCAATCGGGATGAATGGGTAACGCTGCGAATATTCAAATTATTTCAGGGTAGTCCAAACATCATTCCAAACAGGTGTGGATAAGTACCGTATTGAGATTGCTTTAACATTTTATTGGTACTTCAAGAAACTTACGGGGTATTAGCTGCGAGTTACAAGATATACAAAACAAAAATTCCAGAGACATGGAAAAATCTCTAATTAAGAGATTAGCCTGCACCGATGTGCTAACCATCCTCAGCTTTTCCGACTACCTTTGATCATTGTGATTGGGTAAAAGCTACCTATAAATGACTGGCTATATCGTTTGCTTTTTTCAGGTGTTGGAAAATAAGATCGAAAGTAAACAGATAAAAAATATCTTTTATCTTAACAGATGAATTTGTCTTATCAAAAAAATAAATTGTATAAAAAGTTATAAAATGTTTTCTACTGAAACCCTGATAAGAGTTCGCTATGCTGAAACAGACCAGATGGGTGTAGTTTATCACAGTAACTACTTTCCATATTTTGAATCTGCAAGGGCAGAATCTATCCGGCAATTAGGGTTTACGTACGCCGATATGGAAATGATGGGAGTCATAATGCCGGTGGTAGATGTACACTGCCGATACCTGCGTCCGGCAAAGTATGATGAATTGCTGACGGTAAAAACGATATTAAAAGAATTACCTGTTCATCATAAAATAGAATTTCATCACGAAGTATATAATGAACGGAATGAATTGCTGGCTATTGCTAAAATTATTTTATACTTTATGGAAGCCGGTACCATGAAGAGAACTACTATGCCGGAAACCTGGCTTGAAATATTACAACCTTATTTTGATTAATTTTATATGATGGAACATTTTTCTGAAGGACCGATTGAACCCATTCCTGAAGTACATCCTTCTTTAACGACACCAGCAATTGACTGCCTGCCAAAATTTGAAAAGCCGGATCAACAATCAAATATCTGGGTGAGATCACTTACAAGCCTTGCACTGTATCTTATTTTAGGTTTTTATATTTTTCCAAGTTATAAAATACTTCTTCTTATAACTGCTATAGTACTGATTCATGAAATGGGTCATTTCCTGGCTATGAAATTTTTCGGCTATAACGACCTGGGTATTTTCTTTATTCCGTTGCTTGGTGCTTATGTTTCCGGCAGCAAAAGAGAAGTATCGCAAAAACAGTCTGCCATTATTTTATTAGCTGGACCTCTTCCGGGTATCGTTCTTGGCACAGCAATATATCTTATCTGGCAATATCATCCCGGGTTTTCTATTGCGGGCATTTCATTATATACAGTTTCGCTGTCTTTTATTTTTCTCAACCTGATTAATCTTATACCGGTTTATCCTTTAGATGGCGGGCAGTTGTTAAACCGTGTTTTTTTAGACGAAGAAAGTAAGCTGAGTAAAGTTTTTATATTTCTTTCTATTATTTTTTTATGCTGGATAGCATTGTTTGGCATGAGCAAACCTTTTTACCCTTTGCTCATTTTTCCTGCGATGATGCTATTTAGATTATTTGGTGAAAAAAATTTGACCAATATAGAAAAAAGAATAGAAGAAAATGGCATACATACTGATCTCGAATATGAAGATTTACCCAATGAAGATTATTGGAAAATCAGGAATATCTTAATTGAAGAACATCCTGCTTTTAAAGATGTAGCAAAAGTACCACCCTATGAATATTCCGATAAAGAAGAAAAAATAATGACTACCATAAAAAATTTACTGCACCGCCACCTGATACAAGATATATCTATTGCCGGTAAAATTCTCATTGTATTGATATGGGTAGCAGCTATTGCTTCTCCATGGCTATTAAACATGGACATGTCGTTTCTTAGTCGGTTTGGGTTTTGATCTCCTCAAAATCTTCTCGGAAAAGAGTCTAACCTGATAAAGAATAAAAATCCCTTACACCCTGTGATAATCTGCTCTCCAGTTTTGAATAGCCTCTTTGATTTGTTTGGAAGAAAGATTTGCTTCAACTGCTTTCTTTGCCAATGCAGGGAGTTCTGCATCGCTGGCAAAACGCAAGGCAATGATTTGTCCCAAGCGAAGCTTGCTGTCAAAAGGTTTGCCCGTTAATATAAAGTAGCGGAAATTTTCTTCTGCCCTGATTGCCCTGTCCTGTGCTTTTAGTGCAAAAGCACGGGCATACCAGAATAAGAATATTAAAACAAAGAAAACTACCACAAGCAAAGCCGCAGAGTAATGAGTGTGTGCATCTGCATGCAACAGGTTTACAATGCTGCCGCCAAATCCCAGGATAATTAATGTCCCGGCAACATAATGATACATCGGAACGAATCTGGAGTGATTTTTTAAATTTTGTTCGCTCATAAAAATAGTTTGAGGATGAAGATAGTGTTTTCCTTGACTCCTGACTAAAGACTATTGACTTCCGGCTACTTCAATACATCCAGCACCTTATACATCTTATTTACCACTCCTGAAGTTTTACCATTATAATTATTCACTAAGAAGGAAAAAATATACTCCTTGCCATCTTTGGCTTTATGGTAACCGCAAAAACCTTTTACATCGCTGATGGTACCACTTTTCATTTTCATACCATTGTAATCGGGCAATGAATTGTAGAAATACTGAAACCAATCTTTTGATTTAGCATATCTTAAAATCTCTACCTGTGCATGAGTAGTGACACGGTTGAGTGGTGAAAGGCCAGAGCCATCATAGATATTCAGTTCATCATCATCGAGGCCTTTATCTTTCCAGAATTTCTTGACAATGGATACACCGCTGTCGGTTGAACCGAAACCCTGTTTTTCGTATGCGAAAGTTTTTATTAATGCTTCACCGTAGAGGTTGATACTTTTTTTGAGGAACCAGTAGATGATGGAGTCGAGGGAGGGAGAATAGTGAGTGTAAAGTGTTCTTAAATTACTAATGTCATAATTAAATTTAGATATTCCAGGATGATTTAGCTCTATTCCTGCAGCAACTAAAGTATCACTCAAAGTTTTTTGAAATTGCCAGGAAGGCATTTGCATAGAACCAGCTATTACAAATCTAT
>JBKJXQ010000321.1:0-4496 GCA_046716235.1 Chitinophagaceae bacterium | reverse complement strand
ATTATAATAATAAAGGCGAAATTGTTTTCTATCCAAAAGAGCTTGGAATAGCATATTGGTGGCATTATTATAAAAATGAATTTATTGGCACACAATTTAGACCAGGTTATAGATAATACCCTCCGTTAAACCCAAAAATTATTTGTAAATTTTAAATCAAAAAATGAAAATGAAAATTATATACCCAGAAAAAAAAATGACTGTAAAAGTAGGGATAGAAAAGCATAAGGAATTAGGCTACTTATCCCGTTACAAAATTTAACGAACACCATATCCCTAATAAAAATCGGTTTGATAAAAATAAAGCCTGTACTTATATCGTAACTAATCAAAATCTTCGACACATTTTCAAAAAATAATTATCATGAAAAAAACATTCCCCATCGCTTTTACAATTGCTATGATCTCTTTGTTGAGTTGCAAAAACAACGACAGTAAGAGTACAAAAAGTGAAACGTCAACTACAGGCACCAGCGTCAATAGCAGCGATCTGTACTTTGATTTTACCGTAGATGGTAAAGAAATCCATATTGATGCAGATGATATTTCAAGCACCTACACCGAAAGTGTAGATACCAGTCTCCTTATTTTTGCCGGGAAAGAAGATGCCATCAAAATATCATTAGCTATACCGTATCTCCTCTCAAAACCTTCTACAACACCATCAGGATCACCTACGGTAAGTAAGATAAACCGGGGTAGTATAGAATTATCTAATTATCCGGAAAAAGGTTATAAATCAAGTAACTACGACGGCGTCTACCCGGAAAAAACCCCAATTACTCCTGATGCTATTGTAATTACTTCAACAGAAAAAGAAGGTGAAGAAGCCACAATACTTACCGGAACATTTAATACAAAAACGTATGGCTATAACAAAGAGGCTGATCCTAAAAGTACAGATCATATTATCAAAGGAAAATTCAGAATAAAGCATAAATCCAGCGACAGTCGCCTTTTTAATCCGGCAACAACACAATAATATTTTTAACTTTTAGCTTTCAAATTAGAAATCATGAAAAAATATATAATCATGAAATATATCTTTATCATTTCACTCATCTTCGTGGCGCCTGCAGCCCAGGCACAGTTTGGTAAAAAATTAGCAGACAGGGCTAAACAAGCTGCAGAACGAAAAGCTAATCAAAAAGTTGATGAAGCTATTAATAAGGGTGCGGATAAAATAGATAGTGTTGTTACAGGAAAAAAAAGAGATAAAACAAATAAAACATCAACAGAAGAGGAAAGCACTGAATCAACATCCGACAACTCCCCTTCCGATAACAACAATGAGGACGGCGGTACTGTTGAAACAACGTACAAGGAAGTAATAATAAAAACAAATATTCGCTGCGAAACAGGCAAGAAAAAACTGGAAGCAATTCTACGGGATACAGATGGTGTAAGCAGCGTAATGATAGATAGTGATAATGGCAACTTATATCTCTCTTCTGAAAACCCCGACCTAAGCAACACAGTAATAGAACTTATCCGGCAAAATGGTTTTGAAGCCGATGGCAAGAAGCCTACCAAGCCAATTCCTAATCCCTGTAAATAAATAATATGAAAAATAAAATATCTATTACCATCTTATTTATCGCTCAGCTGTTATTATCACAAACTGTTTGGTCGCAGGATAAAACAGAAGGATTACCGATTACAGTAAAGGTAATTACTACAACCAGCTATGTAGATGGTGCGGTAGAACTTGCCGGCGTTAGCAACAGTTTAAATGATGATCCGGGGCAGGTACATATTGAAGTTATTAAACCTAAAGGCGGCACCGATAATCTTACCACAAGAGCCGATAAAAAATCAGGAGAGTATGCTGTAAAATATATGCCGGTAGAAATGGGAACATATAAAGTAATTGCCTACGCATCCGACAAAAAACAAACAGCTAATACCCAATTCACCGTTACTGCTGAGCTAGATGGGTCCAATGAAGAGGTGGATAAATTTGACAAAGCCATTGATAAAACAGTGACAAAAATTGAAACCGCACTTCTGGCTGCAATTACTGCAGATGTAAGTACCCAAGATAAAGAAGAAACAAAAAAAGAAGTACAAAAAGTAAAAGGTAAAGTTGTAAAATATAAACAAGCAAGCAGGCAACTGAAGGATGCAATAAAAGATGCCATAACACTGGCAAAAAAATATCCTGAATTGAATAAAAAATTATCCGCCCCATTAGGAAAATTAACCAGTATGGTGGAAGAGAAATCAAAAGAGCTGGAGCAGGTTGAAAAAACATTGGGTGCTAATAAAGAAAAAGAACCTAACATTTGCAACACGGCCTATGTTATTGCCGAAGCATGTTCATTACTTTCCACCGTAATGAATTTTGCCAGTAAGAGCATAATAACCATCATTGACAATGTGATGATAGATAAACTATGGCCAAAAGCAGCCGAGAGCCTTGCTCCCAAAAAATTTGATGATAACGATAAATTTCTGCTTACTCAATCTGGTAAATCATTTATGAGTGCTAAAGGTAGCCTCGCTAATCTGGAAACAGGAAGTTTTGGTTTAGGGATGGCAGGCGATCTAACACAACATATCATGCTTCAATTAATTAAAAAATATTGTACAGAATATAAAGGTCCTTTAACAGGCGACTATACATTGGAATTCAAAAATAATGGACAAATGTATATGCGATATAAAATCACTTATAGTGCAAAAATTTCGGTAATGTGTAAGACTACAGCATTGAATGGACCAAAACCAAAGCTGAGCGGATACATAGAAGGTAACGTTACCAAAATGGAATTTACGGATGATGTTTGGGTAGTAGAAGATAAAGCAAACTGGGATGTTTTAAAATACAAAAGAATGCCAGCCATTGTGCCTTCTGTAAATCTGGCTGAAAAAGATCTAGGCTTTGGTGCAGTAGCCAGAAGTATAGTTCCCGGCTCATTTTATTTCCCATTAGAAGCACAAATAGTAGAGGGTAAAATGGTAATACGGTTGATGCCGGCACATGTCGAATTTGATCAGTTATTAACCAACAGAAGCCTTGTAATAGTTCAGCAAAAAAACAACCCATTAAGTTTACAGGCCGAAGTATTCAGTTACCCTATAACTACAGCAAGGTTTATTTTAACCAGAACAATGCGTATGTCAGACGCTTCGCCAACCGTTACTCTTGATATGATTACAAAAGATCAGATTACTACACTGGAGAAATCATTTACAAGGACAGAGACACCTGCAGATTCTAAAGTAGATTTTAATTTGAAATTAACTATGTCAAACGCCAAAACCAAATAAAACCATTATGTTACCAGCTGTAGTACTATGCGCAGCATCCTGCGGACTATCAGCAGTAGTTGCGTCGCACACTTCATCTGTAGTAACACAGATAAGCATATGGCAACAAACCTCAAAACATGTAAAATGAATAATAAGAAAAAACTTTTACTAATACCCTTGCTAATACTTCTTATGGCCGTGGGAGCCTGGTACTTCTATCCGGTTAAGAAAAAGGCGCAACTACCAGCTTTTACACTACAAGGTCAAACAGAAATACAAGCAGGTAACATCGTAATGAAAGTATGGGATAATGATGCAGAAGACGGCGATAGTATCCAGGTATATTTTAAAGGGAAAATGATTGCCGATTCACTGGCTATATTAAATACACCTATTGAATACAAACTGGGTAATCTTTCTGCCGGAGAATATTTTATTGGTGTAAAAGCAATTAACGAAGGTATGTCATCGCCTGCCTCTGCGTATGTAAGTCTGAGTGATGGAAAAAATGAAAAAGGATTTTCTATGAACGCCTGGATTGATTCGGC
This sequence comes from Chitinophagaceae bacterium, assembly GCA_046716235.1. Taxonomy (GTDB): domain Bacteria; phylum Bacteroidota; class Bacteroidia; order Chitinophagales; family Chitinophagaceae; genus JJ008. Next base: position 693 of record JBKJXQ010000321.1, on the reverse strand, counting down.
TGCTTCATGGAAAGTAATTGTTAAATAAAAAATGTAAATAAATAAAAAAGTAAAAATGAAAAAATCAATCCTGGCATTATTATCAGCAATCACTTTATTAGTTGCTTGTGGCGACAAAAAGAAAACTTCTTCCACAGAAAATTCTGCCTCTGCAGAAAACACAGGCCTCACCGTAAACGAAGACGAAGGAAAAACCGGAAGTTTCTCTGCCGATGGAACAGATTTCAAAGGCAAATCTTCTACACAGTATTTTGGAGACAAAGTAACAGGTCAATTCTCGGTGTTATGCCAGCAAGATGAGCCATTGGCTTTATTGCAAGCTGTATTCTCCAATGAAAAAGAAGCTACCGGAACATTAAAACCAATAGAAGGTTTTATGTCAATACCAGCAGGAGAAGCACATGTAACGTTATCCGGCACTGCAATCGGAGATAAACAATTTGTAACTAAATCAAATTCGACAGGCACCATAACTGTAGAAGGGAAAAAGATGATCATCAAAGACCTGAAATTATTTAACAGTGATAACAAAGAAAAAGTAGTAACTGCAAATATTGAATTCTAAAACACTTTTTTAATTAAATAACTTTTCTTAAATACTAAATGCAGTATCAATAATTTCAGCCTGCTCCTGCTGATGAACTTTATTATAACCCGTAGCAGTAGAGGCTGAAGGCTGCCTGCCAATAGTTC
>JBKJXQ010000320.1:0-4724 GCA_046716235.1 Chitinophagaceae bacterium | reverse complement strand
TTTTACCAATGGATTTGAAAAACCGGAAGATAGAACAAAACCGTGGGGTACTGCTCATGCTGTATTGTGCGCCAAAGATGTAGTGAAAGAACCTTTTGCTGTTATCAATGCTGATGATTTTTATGGAAAAAATGCTTTTGAAAATGCAGCAGCATTTTTAGGAGTGGGCTGTAATGAAAAAAAATATGCTATTGTCGGGTACGATTTACTCAGCACTTTATCTGAGCATGGAACAGTTAACAGAGGTGTTTGCGGCCTTGATAATGACGGATCATTGGCAACAATTACAGAACGTATAAATATTTCAAAAAAGGACGATAAGATTATTTGTGATGACGGGCTGGAGCCAAAAGAACTTTCATTACATACAAGTGTATCCATGAACTTCTGGTGTTTTGATGTTTCATTTTTCGACTACACACAAAAACTTTTTCTTGAATTTTTAAACCAATTTGGGAACGAATTGAAGTCGGAGTTTTTTATCCCCATTGTAGCTGATCAATTTATAAAGGAAGGGGGTAAAATAGAAGTGGTTCCTACCAACTCCTTGTGGTTTGGTGTAACCTACAAAGAAGATGCTCCTTTTGTAGAAAAAAGCCTGAATGAACTTATTGCAAAAGGGGAATATCCTGTAAACTTATGGAGCTGATTTTTATAAAGCCATAGTAAAAAGAAAAGCTGCAATTAATTATGCAGCTTTTCTTTTTACATATAGAGTATGAACCTTTATCAGTTATTTACTTTTACCATGAAAATATAATCTTCAACTTTTTTCACCTGCTGTGTCCTGTCAAGTCCGGCGATAGAAGATTTGGAAGTAAGTTTTACTCTTTGATAAGTAGTGTCTTTTTTCAGGTCATCCAATACTTTATAAATGTGTTTGCCTTGTATGGCAAAAGCAAAACCTTCAGTATTGGTCTGGCGGCCATTAAGGATACCAATTATTTCTCCATTTTTATTCAGGATAGGGCTACCGCTGTTTCCCCTGTTCGCAGAAATTTCAATTTGACAGCTAAGAGTGTCTCCATTAAATCCCGTCTTGGCACTCAGGTAACCTTGACCGTAAACAATTTCATTTCTTGGGTAACCCAGCGTAAAAATAGGATCTGCTAAATCAGCAGATGAACGGCTAACCGAGTAGGGGATTGAAATAAACGGTTTGAAAGCTTCATCTTCTATTTTAAGTATGGCAATATCCTTTTGTAAGTCCGTATAAACAACTTTTGCAAGGTATTCACCTTTACTGTTTTGAACAGCTATATTTTTAGCTCCTGTAATAACGTGGGCATTGGTTACGAGATAACCTTTTACATCAATGATAAACCCTGTACCACCTGTGGTATACACAACATTTTCAGGATGAGTATTAATCTTGTTTTTTACTTTACTTATTTCATTACCCTGATTTTTTGTTCTGGCATCCAGAACTGTGATCTTTTTATTCAGCTGATCAAATTGTTCAGTGGTATTTTTTGGTGTGATGAGCCATACAAGAGTACTGATAGTTAAAGTAGTAATGCCGGCTATCGAAGCGGCTATAGCTGCCACCCTCCGGTAACGATTCCATAAATAAACAACTTTAGCTTTTCCTTTCAATCTGGCAGAATCTATCTTTCCTTGCTCTGTAAGGTTGGTGTGCACATCATTAAGGGAAGAACGAAATTTTTTCCATTCCCCAAAACGGTTCATTTGTTGTAAAAACAGGGTGTGCTCAACTACCAATTGGTCAATTTCGCTATTAGTTTTGCGAAGATTTTCAAAATGAAGCCTCTCGTCCGGGTTCATTTCACCTTTGATATAGCGTTCAACGGCATCTAAAATTTTAATGTCATTCATCACTGTTCCCATTTTTGTAATGCGTAAAAAATATTTTTTTCAATCTCATCAGGCACTTGTACTTCTGGTTTTTTGCATTATCGGAATTCGTGTATCCAAAATTTGCAGCAATTACCTGCATATTCTGCTTTTGTAAATAATACGCTTCAAGCAGGCTTTTGCAGGGTTCACCCAAACTATTAATAGCTTTTTCCATCATTTCAAATTCGGCATTGCGTTGTTCATGCCCTTCTATCTCTTCTTCTACCGGCACTATAGATTCTATATCTCCAAGTGGAGCAGAATACCGGTTTAATTGTTGTAGTCTTTTAAGCCAGAGCCTTCTGCAAACGGAATATACATACGTTTTAATCTGGCAATTCAATTCAAAAGTTCCAGACCTTGCTTTTTCATAAAGAACTATCATCGCCTCCTGAAAAATGTCTTTAGCGTCATCAGCAGATCCATTATTGTTAATTATCAGGCTTTGAACCATATTATAATTCTGCTGATAAATCGCCTCAACCGACTTTTTGTCATTAGCCGCTAACCCCTCCAATAATACACTTTCATTAATCTCTGATTTCACAATCCTTTATTTAATACAATTTTTTAAAAATAGTAACCCTGCCCGACTATTAAAAATAAGAATGATGGTCAGGCGGGCCTGAGCCATCTGCAAAAAAAAAATAAAATTAGGGGTTACCTTTTTCCTATTCGTGTATAAACAGCGAAATATTTCAACAAATAACAAAAATTAAAAAATGAAAAAATTCTTAGCAATTATCGCTATCGCTTCTTTTGCAGTAGCTTGTAACGGCAGTGGCGACAAAACTGAAACTAAAGACAGTACGGTAAATGTAATTGATTCTACAGCTAACGCTATGACTGATTCAGTTGAAGTTGTATCTGATTCTGTAAAGAATAAGATTGATTCTTCTGCTTCTGCTGCTAAAGATTCTGTAAAAAAGAAAATGTAATTTTTTTGTTCAGGCATATCGAACTGTGTTGTACCTGACGATAAGTTTTTACATTGCATGCAATTATTAAAGGCCTTCCCTCACCGGGAGGGCTTTTACTTTTAAATGGCCTGCTTTTAAACAAAATACATTGGATTTACTTTCATTAAAGGCTACCTTTGCCGCTTATTATTATCAATTTTAAAATTTCATTCAGTGAATACATTTGAGGCCCTGGGAATTGAAGAAGGCTTGCTTCAATCAATTAAAACATTGGGTTTTACCGAGCCAACTCCTATTCAGGAAAAAGCAATCCCTGTTTTGCTACAGGGCACCAAAGATTTTATTGGGCTTGCACAAACGGGCACCGGTAAAACGGCGGCCTTCGGGTTTCCCCTTTTGCAACTTATAAAAAAAGATGATCGTTTTCCGCAGGCATTGATTGTTTGCCCTACCCGGGAGCTTTGTTTGCAGATTACAAGTGATTTAGAAAAATTTAAGAGTAAAAAAGCAAATATTGCTGTTACGGCAGTTTATGGTGGTACTTCAATCACCATGCAAATTCGGGATTTAAGAAGAGGTACCCATATTGTTGTAGCCACTCCAGGCAGGCTTATTGATTTGATTGAACGGAAGGCTATCAATTTAGAGAAGATACATTATGTTGTACTGGACGAAGCAGATGAGATGCTGAACATGGGCTTTAAAGAAGATATTGAGTTTATCTTAAAAAATACGCCTAATCGTCAAAGCACCTGGCTCTTTAGTGCTACCATGCCGGCAGAAATAAGGCAGGTAAGTAAAAAGTACATGGATAAGCCTTTTGAAATTACTATCGGCAAAACAAATGAAGGAGCTGCTAATATTGATCATCAATACTATGCCACACAGCATCATAACCGGTATGAAGTTTTAAAACGCATTATTGATTTCAACCCGGGTATTTATGGAATTGTCTTTGCCCGAACGAAAGCCGATACCCAGGATATCGCTGAGAAATTGACGAGAGAAGGTTATGACATTGATGCGATACATGGCGATTTAACGCAGCAGCAAAGAGATAAAGTGATGGGCCTCTTCCGTGATAAAAGTGTAAAATTATTAGTGGCTACAGATGTAGCTGCCCGTGGAATTGATGTAAAAGGCATCACCCATGTTATCAATTATGAATTACCGGATGATGTGGAAGTCTATACACACCGGAGCGGACGTACCGGCCGGGCAGGTAAAAGTGGAGTCTCTGTTTCTATTGTTACACCCAAAGAAGTGTACCGGTTACGCCAGATTGAAAGAATATTGAATTCGAAGGTTCATAAAATGGATATCCCCAGTGGTAAAGACGTTTGCCGGAAACAGTTTTTTCATTTCATTGATAAAATGTTACAGGCCGATATCAGCCACGGCGAATATGAAGCGTATCTGCCAACCCTGAAAGAAAAATTTGCAGAAACGAATAAGGAAGAAATATTGCAACGTGTAGCAGCATTGGAGTTTGATCGGTTTCTTAAATATTATGAAAATGCAGCCGATCTGAATATGAGGAGCGATGACAGGCGGACTGAGAGAAGAGGAGAAAGAGTGGAAAGAGCAACGCCTCATGACAGGGATACAAAAGGCAGAAGTTTTGCAGGTAATGGAAATTATCAACGTTTGTTTGTAAATCTTGGAACAAAGGACGGCTTTTATAAGGCCAGCTTCCTACAGTTTATTTTAGATATGAGTGATCTTAAAAAAGAAGTGCTTGGCCGTATAGATATGAAGGAAATGACAAGCTGGATCGAGATCGAGGCATCGGCCGGTAAAAAAATGATAAAAGCTATGGATGGGAAGAACTACCGTGGCCGGAAAATAAGGATGAACGATGCAGAAAGCGGTGGTGGCCGGAGAAAATAATCGTTAAAAGGTTTGATTTACTCGACAAGAAAGCTATATTTGTTCACAGATGAAAGC
>JBKJXQ010000319.1:0-4751 GCA_046716235.1 Chitinophagaceae bacterium | reverse complement strand
GTACAGATATCTTATCATTTCTGTTTTATCATCATTTGTATAGTAAAAATAAAGCTACCGGTATTACTCAATAAAATTTCACACCAATTTAAAAGACATCACTATTGATACCTTTTCTTACAAATTAGTATTGTTACGACTAAATTTTAAATCCAACTGTCAGTATTGCATTACCAGCGGCAGATTTAATATTGGCAGCAGAGAAGGGACTGTTTTGTAAGCGATATGCGTAGTGTACATCTTTGGTTATATTATGTACATAAGTAAGATCAATAAACATTCCTTTATTGCGATAACCCAGTCCGCCGCTTAATAAAAAGCGATTTCCTTTTGCACCATTCAGGTTTTTATAAGGATTACCATAATAGGCAACACCAACACGAGCCATAATAGTAGTAAATTTTAATTCGCCACCTGCTTTAAAATTGAAAGCACTTTTATAGGTATTATCAATGGCTTTGTTGAGCGATTTCAGGTAATCTTTTGATTCCTGGCTGTCATCACTTTGAGGATCGGTAGTGTAAGAGGAAGCGGTATAATTTACATATTCAATGTCGGCAGTTAAAAACCCTTTTTGTTTTCTTACATCTTCCACTTCACGCAGCACATAAGATGCACTGGCCATAATGCGGTAAGGAGTAAACATCCAATAGCTGAACTCTGCATCTTTACCGTCGGTATAATCAGCAGAACTTTGAGTAAGTGTACCCTGGAATAATTCCGTATTGGTAGTAACAGCCGCATTGTATTTATCTGTCAACCGGTAAAAGGTAGGAGTATGAATGGCCAATCCAAGCCGCAGGTATTCTACCGGTTTAAAAATAACTCCCATTTTCAGATTAATACCGGATCCTTCAGTGGTAAGATTTTCTGTAATGGAAGCAAAATCAAATTTATTCGTATTGTTGCGGACAGGATCCGCTTCGGTAAATGTGGATTCTTTTTTATATTTTAAAAAAGGAACGCCGAGAGTAACACCCCAGAAAAGTTTATCTTTTTTACTACCGGCAAAAGCAAGTGCCAATTCTGTTATACCACCTTTATTAATCACCCGTTGCTCCTGCAATAAACCACCTGTTAGCAGTAATGGTGTGGCGAGGGATTTAAAAGTTTTGTTACCTGCTGCCCATCCATTGGCTGTATCAATCCAAAAAGTATTAATAGCCAGGCTGGTGCCAAAAGGATAGTTTGAAGCAGCGGCATCAGTAGTGATGTTATCTTTTTTTAATTCTTCTAAAAATTTTTGTGAATAGGAACTCTGATTATTCAGGCCACGATATAAAATTTTGTTGCCAAAATTTGCTGTTCGGTTTATAGCAACGGCAAATGCACTGGTGCCTGCTTTACCTCTTCTGTCAGAATTTGTTCCCGATCCCAACACAATACCACTGGTGCCAAAAGAAAAATTATTTTTTTTATCTTTTTCTGTGCGGCCATAGTAAGTGGATTTGTTATTCAAAAAATTAAAGCCCGGTGTCAGCACAAAATCACCCGTTTTATAAAAGCCAAGACCAGCAGGATTTACGTAAGCTGCTGTAAGATCGCCACCGAGTGAACCCATGGCACCACCTACTGCCTGTTGCCTTGCCGTGCCGCCCGATGTGTACCAGGAAAAACGGAGGGCATCTGCTGGTTCCTGTGCAAAAGTTGCAGCCGATATTACAATACAATTGAGCAGGAAAAATATTTTTCTCATAGTACTATTAGATTAATAGCCAGGTAATATTGTGTATAGAAAAACCCCAAACGGTTTGAATAAGCCATTGGTTGAGTAGCGTAAAATTACAGGTATGATTCTAAAATCTTCTTACTGGTGCACTGCTGCCAGAAGAACCTGAACTGCTTCCGGAAGAACTGTTGCTTGAAGAAGATGTGTTTGACTTACCTGAATTATTGCTGCCGGAGGAACCAGTATTATTATTTCCTCCCCCGAAAATATCTCTCAGCACATTTCCGGAATTACTATTGGTGCTCCGGGTGTTGCTGTTTCGTGGTGCGGTATAAGTATTGCTGGTATTGTTATTTGCAGAACCTCCATACTTAAACATATTATTCTGAGTGCTAGAAGTACCTGCTGAAGAATTATATGTATTAAGGTTGTACGTTCTTGGTTTATTATAGGTACTTGTGTTTTTCGAATTTATTAAAACAGTATTGATGCAATAAGGGTTATGATAATAATTCCATGAATTGTAAGGATTATAATAAGTGCCGTAGGTATAATTGTACCCAAAACCATATTTTTCATAACTGTACCAGTCATTAAAATCATTCCAGCGGGAACGATTATTTACTTTCATCCGCAAATACCTGTCATCATAGTAATCATCATCACTGCGATACTGGCGACTATCTTCTTTATCTATACGTACATATTCATCCTGCGGACGGGCAGGGGAAAAATACACATCATCAGGAGTTTGGCCGGTTTTATACGCCGTGGTACAACTGCTAAGAGCTGCAACAGAGAGTGCCAGGAGTAAAATTTTTGATTTCATGGCAAAATGGTTTATGCGGGTTAAAAATGAAGTTACTACTTTTGTGCGACTTTAATAAACACACAGTTACTGGTATTCCAGTACAAATATTTAACCATTTGTTGAAATTATTGCGATACGGGGTGTTAATTTAAGCAAAAAATATATCTGAATCAGTTGCCTGTCTTCCCGCTATGAATACCGGTGTTATATTTTCTCCGGTAATGAGAAGGGCTGGCAGCTTCATTAAAAAAAAGCATGAGTAAGGAAATTACATCAAGAGCAAAAGATTATTCACAATGGTATAATGACCTTGTAATAAAGGGAGAGCTGGCTGACTATTCGGCCGTAAGGGGTTGCATGGTTATTAAACCTTATGGATATGCCCTTTGGGAAAATATGCGGGACGCATTGGATAAAATGTTTAAAGATACCGGGCATGTTAATGCTTACTTCCCTTTGTTTGTGCCCAAAAGTTTGTTTGAAGCGGAAGAAAAAAATGCAGAAGGCTTTGCAAAAGAATGCGCCATCGTTACTCACTACCGGTTGAAAAGCGATCCGGATAATAAAGGCAAGCTGATTGTGGATCCAGAAGCAAAATTAGAAGAAGAATTAATAATCCGCCCTACCAGCGAAGCTATTATCTGGAATACGTATAAAGGGTGGATACAATCGTACCGTGATTTACCACTGCTGATAAACCAATGGGCCAATGTGGTTCGCTGGGAAATGAGGACAAGATTGTTTTTGCGAACTGCAGAATTTTTATGGCAGGAAGGTCATACGGCCCATGCCACCAAACAAGAAGCCATTGAAGAAGCAGAAAGAATGCTCCATGTATATGCTGACTTTGTTGAAAATTGGATGGCCGTTCCTGTTATTAAAGGAGTGAAATCAGCCAATGAACGTTTTGCAGGTGCTGAAGATACTTTTTGTATTGAAGCATTGATGCAGGATGGAAAAGCATTGCAGGCAGGTACGTCCCATTTCCTGGGACAAAATTTTGCAAAAGCCTTTGATGTAAAATTCAGTGATAAAGAAAATAAACTGGATTATGTATGGGCAACCAGTTGGGGGGTAAGCACCCGGTTGATTGGTGCATTGGTAATGGCACATAGCGACGACCAGGGATTGATATTGCCGCCAAGAATTGCACCCCACCAAGTTGTTATTATCCCTATCTATAAAGGTGATGAACAAAAAGCACTCATTGATGCAAAAGCAAAAGAAATAATGACTGACTTAAAAAGCCTGGGCATACGGGTTAAATATGATGATAATGATAATAACAGGCCAGGTTGGAAGTTTGCTGAATATGAAATGAAAGGTGTGCCGGTAAGGCTGGCAATCGGCGCAAGAGACTTAGAAAAAAATGTGGTGGAAGTAGCCCGCCGGGATACGAAAGAAAAAAGAGTAATAGCATTGGAAGGTATTGCACCTTATGTAGATTCCATACTGAACGAGATACAACAAAACATGTTCAGCATAGCAAAAACATACCGGGATGAACATATAACACCTGCCCATACCTGGGAAGAATTTGAAAAATTATTAGATGATAAAGGGGGCTTTATTTCTGCCCACTGGGATGGTACTGCTGAAACAGAAGATGCAATCAAAGTAAAAACAAAAGCAACCATCCGTTGTATACCGCTGGATAATCAGCAGGAAAATGGAAAATGTATTCTTACAGGTAATACCTCAACACAACGGGTGTTATTTGCAAGAGCTTATTAATGGCAAACAAAATTTGAATAACCAGGAAAGGGAAGTACATTTATAAAAACCAAAATCAATTTTATTATGGAAGAAAATCAATCTTTATTTGGGCTGAATCTTGATGAACAATCCAAAGGCTTTCTTGCAGAAACTGCCCGTTGGGGTAGGTTTCTGGCTATTATGGGGTTTATTGTTTGTGTATTTGTAATTCTTGCTGGAATTTTTATGGCACTGGGTGCTTCTCAAATGGAAAAAGCTTTTTCTCAGTATGGGGGAAGTGCAAAAACTACTGGATTGGCAGGGGCAATGGCTTTTATTTATATCCTCATTGCTGTGATATATTTCTTTCCCTGCCTGTATTTACTTCGGTTTTCTAATCACATGAAAGCTGCATTAGCGGCTAATGATCAGGCCAATCTTATTGCTTCTTTGCAGAACCTTAAATCAATGTTTAAGTTTGTAGGGATATTTACCATTATTATTATAGCATTTTATATACTCGCATTTATAGTTGGAGTAGGTAGCCAGCTTTAAGCATTTAAAATAGATTGATAG
>JBKJXQ010000318.1:0-2935 GCA_046716235.1 Chitinophagaceae bacterium | reverse complement strand
ACAATTGCAAACGGGGATTATATTTCCAAGTCACTTACCGGGCAAACAATTGCAGCCGGGAATACAACTTATTCCTTCACCGTTCTTGTCAATGGAGATGGCATTGCGGAACCCAATGAAACTTTTTTCGTCAATGTAACAAATGTAGTTGGTGCCAATACAAGTGATTTGCAGGGTACCGGTACGATTTTGAATGATGATTTAGTTACAATTGCTCAAATTCAGGGAGCCGGAAATACTTCACCTTTTGTTGGCGAAACAGTGATCACAAGCGGCATTGTAACCGGTATCAGATCAAATGGCTTCTTCATCCAGACTCCTGACGGAAGTATAGACGCTAACCAAAATACTTCTGAAGGCATTTTTGTTTTTAGCGGAGGTGTTCCGCCGCCAACTGTTGTCATTGGCAATAATCTTCGTGTGACAGGTACTGTGACAGAGTTTATTCCATCATCAGATCCAAACAGCCCTTCACAAACAGAGATTACTTCTCCTTCTGTAACCATATTAAGTACAGGTAATCCATTACCCACACCAATTTTATTAACCGCTGCAAATACCGATCCGGCAGGAAGTATTTATCAATTGGAAAAATTTGAAAGCATGAGGGTGCAGGTAAATTCAATGACAGTAGTTGCGCCTACACAGGGTAATAAAAATGAAGCTGCAGCCACCTCGGTCAGCAATGGATTTTTCTATGGCGTTATCACTGGTGTGCCAAGGCCATTCCGTGAACCAGGTGTTGAACAACCCGACCCTTTACCTCCAGGTTCACCAGCAACAGTTACCCGTTGGGATGCTAATCCGGAATTGATTGGTGTAGGAAGCAATTCATTAGGAGGCACAGCCATTGATGTAGCTACCGGTGCCATACTTACAAATGTAACAGGCCCTCTGGATTTCCGGAGCCGTGCCTATACAATTGACATCGATCCTGCATTGCCACCGGTTGTAAGCAATAATGGATTAAAATTTACTCCAATACCAACTCAAACAAATGATGAACTTACAGTAGCATCTTTTAATATAGAAAGGTTTTATGATGATATAAATGACCCCAATGGAGATGCTGTATTAACTTCAGCGGCCTATAACAATCGTCTTAATAAAGTATCTCTCGCCATTCGTAATGTTCTTCGCACCCCTGATATTTTAGGCATTATTGAAGTTGAAAAACTTACTGTTTTGCAAGCCATCGCTAATAAAGTAAATGCTGATGCTGTATCAGCTGGCAATCCTAATCCTAATTACCAGGCTTACCTTGTAGAAGGTAATGATATTGGCGGTATTGATGTTGGCTTCTTAGTAAAAACTTCGAGAGTAAATGTTGTAGATGTAACCCAGTACGGACAATCGACAACATATACTGAACCATCTGGATCTACTGCAATACTAAACGACAGACCGCCTTTGGTACTTCGGGCAACTTTTGCAAAACCCGGCTGTTCAACTCTTAATCCGATTACTGTAATTGTTAACCATCTGCGTTCATTAAATGGCGTGGACGATATAGGAGCCACTGGCACCCGTGTAAGAGCAAAACGAAAGGCACAGGCAGAATTTCTTGCTAACCTTATTCAGCAATTTCAAATCAGTGATCCAGGCGTAAATATTATTTCTGTTGGAGATTATAATGCTTTCCAGTTCAGTGATGGATATGTAGATATCATCGGAACTGTAAAAGGAACTCCCACACCGGCATCACAAGTTGTATTAGCCTCTGCGGATCTGGTTAACCCTGATCTCACAAATTTGCTTGATACGTATACACCGGCTCAGCAATATTCATATAGTTTCAGCGGAAGTGCACAGGCAATTGACCAGATTTTAGTTAATGCAAACCTGTTAAGTAAAGTAAGCCGTTTTAGTGCGGCAAGAGTTGATGCTGATTTTCCGGAAATTTACAGAACAGATGCAAACCGACCTGAACGAATTTCTGATCATGACGGCTTGGTTGCATATATTTTATTTACAGATACCACAGCACCAATTGCAGTTTGCAAGCCTGCAAGTATTACCCTTGTAAATGGTGCTGCTTCTATTATCCCATCTGATGTTGATGGTGGAAGTAATGATGAATGTGGCGCAGTAACTTTATCTGTTTCAACATCACAGTTTGATTGTTCCAATATTGGCGCAAATAATGTTACGCTTACTGTTAGAGATGCTGCGGGCAATTCTTCCACCTGTACAGCGGTTGTAACGGTAATTGGAGTGATTCCATCCTGCAGTATTACCGCTATTCCGTCCAATACCATTTATACTGGCGGTATTCCAACGAATATATATATAGGCTATGGTCCGCAAAGTGTAACACTAAATGTAACCCCAATTGGTGGGGCACCATTTACGTACTCATGGGCAGGAAGCAATTTGAATTGTACTGATTGTGCAGCACCTGTATTTACACCCACTAATGAAGGCGTTTACAGTTTTACCGTTACTGTTACCAATAGTTATGGTTGCACAACCACTTGCAGTATTACTATTTGTGTTCTGGATATAAGAGTACCGGGAACCAATGGTAAGAAGGTTTATGTATGTCATGCACCTTCAGAAAATCTGACAAACCGACAAACATTATCATTAAGTGTAAATGCAGTGAATAGCCACCTGGTAAATCATACCGGGGACAAACTGGGTCAATGCGGACAAGATCCTTGTTCGCAATTAGAATTGATGATAACTGAAAATACTTCAACCTTAAAGTCTAACTCAGCTATCGCTTTACAGGTTTCTGTTGCACCCAATCCGAGTGTTACTGATTTCACTCTCGCTATTACGGGGAATAACCAATTACCAGTAATAATCAGAATTACGGATATCTATGGAAGAATTATAAGTCAGCAAATAAATGCTCCGGGCCTTCATAGTAAAAAAATAGGAACGGGCCTCAAGGCAGGAATGTATTTTGCAGAAGTGATGCAGGGTAATG
>JBKJXQ010000317.1:0-2860 GCA_046716235.1 Chitinophagaceae bacterium | reverse complement strand
GTATTGGGTAAAACTATATGAGACGGCCGAAACGTCTGTAGAGGATTTTGCTGTGCTCTTCGAATTCTGGAAAGCTGGCGATGCCACGGAAGACGAAACGAAAGAAGCGTTTGATAAATCATTGGTGCTGCTGGATGATGCAGAATTTAAAGCCACACTAAATGAACCGGAAGATGAACTGCCTGCAGTATTACAAATAAACTCCGGAGCCGGTGGTACCGAAAGCCAGGATTGGGCTGAAATGCTGGCCCGCATGTACCGCATGTATGGTGAAAAGCAGGGCTGGAAAGTAACCGAGATGGATTGGCAATGGGGCGATGGTGCAGGAATAAAAACTTGTACATTCCAATTTGACGGGGCATTTGCATACGGTTTCTTAAAAGCAGAGAGCGGTGTGCATCGGTTAGTTCGTATTTCTCCATTTGATAGTAATGCAAGAAGACATACATCGTTTGTATCGGTGTTTGTATATCCATTAGTAGATGATACGATTAATATAGAAGTGAATCCGGCAGATGTAAAAATGGAAACAAGTCGCAGTGGCGGCGCAGGCGGACAGAATGTAAACAAAGTAGAAACGAAAGTACAGTTAACGCATATTCCTACCGGTATAGTGGTGGTGTGTCAGCAGGATAGAAGCCAGTTAGGTAACAGAGAGCTGGCAATGCAAATGCTGAAGAGCCGTTTGTATGAAGAAGAACTTCGCAAAAGACAGGCATTAAAAGATGCCACCAACTCCACCAAGAAAAAGATAGAATGGGGCAGCCAGATTCGTTCTTATGTTTTTCATCCGTATAAAATGATTAAAGACCACCGTACTGATTTTGAAGTGGGTAATATACAGCCGGTGATGGATGGGGAATTGGATGGGTTTATAAAAGCTTATCTTATGTCTGAAAAGGAAGCTCAAAGCTAGGTTTCATCGCAGAAAACAAGAGAAGCAGAGAAAACGCAGAGACTGTTAAATCTAACTCTGTGAAAACTCAATTAACTCATGTTCTCTGCGCTAAAAAATAATATCTTACAATTAAAATATATTTATGAGTATCGGAACTTTCTCTTACCCCATGCCGGTGAATGAACCGGTTCTTTCTTACGGCCCCAATAGTCCTGAAAAGAAAAGATTGAAAGAAGTACTTGAGGAATTAAAAAAGCAAGAAATAGATGTACCCATGTACATTGGGAGTAAAGAAGTAAGGACAGGTAAAAAAGTTTCGATGCATCCACCGCATGAAACAAAACATACACTCGGCTATTTTCATGCTGGGGAAGAGAAACATGTGATACAGGCAATTGAAGCAGCCTTAACTGCTAAAGAAAGCTGGGCAAATATGAGTTGGGAAAACCGGGCAAGTATATTTTTAAAAGCTGCTGATTTATTAGCTACAAAATATCGTCCATATATTAATGGAACAACGATGCTGGGACAAAGTAAAAACGCTTACCAGGCTGAGATAGATGCTGCTTGTGAGTTGATTGACTTCTTACGTTTCAATGTTCATTTTCTTTCTGAGATATATAAACAACAGCCCATCAGCAGTCCGGGTATGCACAACAGGATGGAATACCGTCCGCTGGAAGGATTTGTATTAGCGATAACACCGTTTAACTTTACCGCTATTGGTGGCAACCTGCCAACATCTGCTGCTATGTGTGGAAATGTGGTAGTATGGAAACCGGCGAACACACAAGTATATGCGGCGCAAATGACGATGCGTATTTTAAAAGAAGCTGGTTTGCCGGATGGAGTCATTAATTTAATTTATGTAGACGGCCCAACAATTGGTAAAGTATGTTTCAATCACCGTGATTTTGCAGGAGTACATTTTACCGGCTCAACAAGTGTGTTTAATAATATGTGGGAGACGATTGGTAAGAACATGTCAAATTACAAATCGTACCCAAGAATAGTAGGAGAGACGGGTGGTAAAGATTTTGTAGTAGCACATAAAAGTGCTGACCCTGATGTAGTGGCCACTGCATTGCTACGTGGAGCATTTGAATTCCAGGGACAGAAATGTTCTGCTGCATCAAGGGCATATATTCCATCTAACATTGCAGAAGAAGTAAAGAAGAAAGTTATCGCCGGTGTCAAGAGTTTCAAGATGGGTACAGTAGAAGACTTTACCAATTTTGTAAATGCAGTAATTGATGAAAAAAGTCTCAATAACATTAAACGATATATTGACGCCGCGAAAAAAGATCCGAAAGCAGAGATATGGGTTGGTGGAAAATGTGATAGCAGGGAAGGCTGGTTTGTGCAGCCCACCGTGATAGAAGCAAAGAACCCGAAGTATGTAACGATGTGTGAGGAAATATTCGGCCCGGTGCTTACCGTTTATATTTATCCGGCAAATAGTTTTGAAAAAACATTGGAGTTGGTTGATTCTACTTCTCCGTATGCACTTACGGGTTCTATCATTGCTACAGACAGGGCTGCGGTTGAATTAGCAACAAAAAAACTTCGTAATTCAGCCGGTAATTTTTACATAAACGATAAACAAACAGGAGCCGTGGTAGGTCAGCAGCCATTTGGTGGTGCAAGGGGAAGTGGAACAAATGATAAGGCCGGTTCTATTTTGAATCTATATAGATGGTTGAGTGCAAGAACGATTAAAGAAACATTTAATCCACCAACTGAATATAGTTATCCGTTTATGCAAAACCCCTAATCCCGATAGCTATCGGGACCCAAAGGGGACTTTAACTGAAGAATGTATTTCAGCATAAGTTTGCATCTTCAGCTTTTGAATAAAATTTGAACAGAAGGTTTATGAAATCGATACTTACAGAAAAGCAATTAGGGATCACTATAAAGAGGTTGGCACACCAGATCATGGAGAATCATGTTGACCTTGAC
>JBKJXQ010000316.1:0-2799 GCA_046716235.1 Chitinophagaceae bacterium | reverse complement strand
GCAACCTGCTGCGTAACAGTATTAGCAGGAATTTTTCCGGGCCACCGGATAAAGGCTGCTGTTCTGATACCACCTTCCCATAAATGAAACTTTGATTTTTGATAGACGCCCATGTTCGAAAATTTTCCGCCGCCATTATCACTTGTAAAAATTATGACCGTATTGCGGGACAGTTTTTCTTCGTCCAATACTTTCAAAATATTGCCTACAGCATCGTCAATACTTTTAACCATGGCGGCAAATTTTTCCGGCGAGCCGCCTTGTTCCCATTTCTCTCTACCTAAAGGATATGGTTTATCACCCGGAGCCTGCCAGGGCCAATGCGGTGCATTAAACATAAGGCTGATTAAAAAAGCTTTGGTGTGTTGCCGTTGTAAAATAGCAATTGTTTTTTCCATTAAAATATCAGTCATGTAGCCTTCCTTAATCACCGGTTTTTCGTTTTCATATAAATCAGGCTGACCGGTAGGATTAGTGTGAGAAACATAATCAGTGGAGCCACTGTGATAACCAAAAAATTCATCAAACCCATTTTTTGTTGGACTCATTTCGGGCAAAAATCCCAAATGCCATTTACCTACAATATGCGTTGAGTAACCAGCTTTTTTCATTAAGGTAGCAATGGAAGTGTAGTCAGAACTTAAGCCATGAAGGCTGTCTTTCGGAACAAGCGGTTCATACAAACCTACCGGTGTGCGGGCAGCATAGCGACCGGTCATAAATGAAGTACGGGTAGGCGTACACATCGGCCCTCCTGAATACGCATTCATAAATTTTACTCCCTGCGAAGCCAGTTTATCAAGGTTAGGCGTAGTGTAGTCCTTGCGTCCATAGCTACTTAAATCTCCATACCCCAAATCATCTGCCATTATGTAAATGATATTTGGCCGTTGGGATTGAACATTTGAATAGACAAAAAGTGTAAGCGAGAGAAGGAATACACATTTTTTTAAACAATATTTAGTCAAACTATACATATATTTTTACTTTAGTTATTATGGCCGTAAGCTGACCGCTAACGGATGGCAGCTTAGCGAAGGCACGGCACTGAAAAACGTCTGCTCTTATATAGTACAAATGTTGATAGTAGCACAAATGCTCAATTACTTCCGTCAGCTTCTTTTGCCAAACTACATGTTGGTGGCAGTTTTTCTTTTCATCCTCCGTATTGCTGTCCAGATGGCAATAGCTATTATAAAAAGAACTCCTACCAATAAATTTTTAATCATTTTTCCTAAGAGCATTGTAAAGAGCAATGTGTCCACTTTACCAGTCTTTAAAAACACCCAATCACTTGCAATTTTGGTGGCTATGTCTGGGTTCCCTGTTTCCAAAACAATTATTCCGTCACCAGTAACAGGGTTAATTCTTATAGCCGTGTTAATTGGAGGAGTGCTTTTTCCATCGTGTCCAAAAATGTCCTCATTGTTTTCAATGTCAATATATAGCATACAACCTAAGCCAAAAATTTTTTCTCCCATCATATCCCAGTGTGCCTCTCTCATAGCCTTCAAGGTCTCTGGTTTTAACTGTCCTCTTCCAATAGGCTCTCCGTTTTGTCCTTTAAGAAAGAGTTGGAAAAAAACCTGTAAGTCCGTCAATGATGAATAAAATGATGTTGCAGCTAGTGAAGTATAATAAAAGTGAGGGGCAGGTGTCTTGTCAGCATCATAAAACTCACATAGCCTGTTTTTTAATGAGTCGTCCAATATGTAACTACTGCTATTCATATTCAAAGGCTTGAACAAACTATTGGTCATATATTCATTAAAAGTCTGTCCGCTCGTTTCTTCAACTAATAGCTGCAAAAGTGTAAATCCTCCTCCTGAATATTTCCAACGGGAATTTGGCTCAATACCAACCTTTACTTCACCGCTTACACCCTTATCTGCATCTTTTGCCTTTGTTAGTGATTCTTCAAGTGTTTGAACCGATTCTTTATTTTCAAAACCACTATAACCAAGCTCATCAGTCAATCCAGCTGTATGACTTAGCAACCTTCTTACTGTCACTTGCTCGTTGTCAAATTTACTGGGGGGTAGTTGCCACCTTTTTAGATAACGACTGATTGGGGTGTCTAAATTTATTTTTCCTACCTCGGTTAATTTCATTACCCCAACCGCCGTTACAAATTTTGACAGGGATGATACTTGAAAAATCGTATTTCTGTTTACTGGTTTGTTGTGTGAGTGGAAAATCTCTTTTTCAACTTTGCCATTCTTCATTATTGCCATTGCAAAGTTTCCTACAAACTCTTTTTTGATGTTTTCATTCACGGCACTTGTAAATGATTCCGTGTCCCTGCTTTTAGTAATTGGTTTATGCCACCAACCGTTAAGTGTCCCATAAAGTACAACGCCTGCCCAAGCAACCGACAGTAGAACTATAGCAAGTGTGTATTTAAAAAATCTTTTCATTTTCTGTTTTCTTAGGAATGTCTCTTACAATTGCCACCAACGGGAGTTTGTGAAAAAACCTCCTGTTCCCTAAATATACACACAATGTGAATGAGGATAAAGGCTGTATAATTTTTGTTATAAAAAGCTATGCAATTTATACAGGGAAACAACCGCCATTGTAGCGTTCACTGATGAGCTGTCGGCCCTGGCGGAGAGACTACAAATAAGATGCGGAGCTGGTTATTAAAATCCCAAAAAAAACGAAGAAGTTGTTAGTTTTTTAGCGATACAATTAAATATAAAAGTAAGTCAGAATGATTGAACGGGATCGTTCTGCTCATTACCATTCGCTTATAAATTTTCATAAAGGTCTCCTTGCGAAGAGAGAATTTCCCTGTAT
>JBKJXQ010000315.1:0-3574 GCA_046716235.1 Chitinophagaceae bacterium | reverse complement strand
AACCAAGTCCCTGCAATACCTCTTCGGTGCGATGATGAATATTATAGCCACCCAATGTTTCTAATTCGTGAAGTTTATCGGTATATTCATACAATGTCTTTTCATCACCGGTTTTTTCAAGTTCTATTCCTAATTCTTCAATCTCTTTTTCCAGTTGTTGTACTTTTTCGAAAGCACTGAGTGCCACCTGCAGAATTGAATCGTTAGTATCAAAACTTAGCAAATCCTGGTGCAGGTAGCCGATGGAGGTAGTACGACTTCTTTCTACGGTTCCTTTTGAGGGCTGGAATTGGCCCACCAATAGTTTAAGCAGGGTAGATTTACCCGTACCATTATATCCAATAAGACCGATACGTTCACCGGGTTGAATATGCCAGGTAGCTTCTTCTACAATTGCCCTTGCACCAAATTCGAATGTTACGTTTTGAAATCCTGCCAGCATAATATTGAAATGAGGCGCAAATGTAGAAAGAATCGGCCATTAAAGATTTGTTGAAATTGGTAAAATCCTTGCAATCCTGCCGGTGGTAATTACATTTGCATAAATTCCCTGTTCACTATGAAGAAAATTATTGATATTCTCGGCATTATTCTCCCTGCTTTAATCATTATTTTGGGCTTTATCCGCATTTTTATACAGAAATCAAAAGGCATTAATGGACTTACTATGTTTTTAGCCATTTTGCTGCTATTAACGGGTTTGATCCGTTTTTTTACTTTTGGAGGTAATAGCGGTTCAAATAATAACGAACCAAAGCCACCACCACTTACAGTAAGTAAACACAGCGAAGCTTTTAACCTGTCGGTTGATAATGTTTTAAATGCCTATTACAAAATGACAGACGGCTTTGTAAATGGTGATACTTCTGCCATCAATCTATCAGGAAATAACCTGAAAATAACGCTGGACAGTTTTAAAGTGGAAGAGTTGAAACAGGATTCGCTGATCTATGAAACCGCACTTCAGCCATTACAAAATATCAAATCAGAAATTGCTTCCATCATTACTGATCCTTCCATGGTTGAAAAAAGGGGGTCACTTAATATTTTTTCTAATGAGTTATTTACGTTGCTAAGTACTGTGAGATATGACCGGGCTAAATTATACTGGCTGGAATGTGCCGCAGCATTTGGAGAAGATAAACCAGGCAACTGGCTTAGTAAAACAGAACAATCAGCAAACCCATACGGACAAAAGGGCTGCACAGAACTAAAGACAAAAATCAATTTTGTACCTGCGGATACAACCAAAAAACAATAAGATTGTTATTGCATTTATGCGGAAATTTATCAGCATAGTTTTTTTGAGTTTTATTTGCTGTGTTGCTTCTGCACAAAGCCGCTTCACCATAAATGGATATGTAAAAGACAGCCTCTCCGGCGAAACTATAATTGGTGCTACTGTTTCTGTAAATGGCCAGTCGAAAGGAGTAACAAGTAATCAATACGGATTTTATTCTATTACACTGGATACCGGCAACTATACAATCAGTTTTTCTCATATTTCATATCTCGGTAAATCTTTTGCAATTGATCTGAAAGATAATTTGTCATATAATTTTAATGTGATTTCCAGGTCGGCTGCCATAGATGAAGTAATAGTGTACAGCAAACGCCGTGATGCGAATGTGAAAAATGCCCAAATGGGTAAGATAGATCTTTCGATGAACCAGATAAGAAGCATTCCGGCCTTTATGGGAGAAATTGATTTATTGAAAGCTCTTCAATTATTACCGGGAGTACAAAGTGCAGGGGAGGGCAATGCTGGTTTTTATGTTCGGGGTGGCGGTCCCGATCAAAACCTGATAATATTAGATGATGCAGTGGTGTATAATACAGGTCACCTTTTTGGTTTTTTCTCTGTGTTTAATGCTGATGCCATTAAAAATGTTTCATTAATAAAAGGTGGGATGCCTGCACAGTATGGCGGCAGGCTTTCTTCAGTAGTAGATGTGGTGATGAAAGATGGAAATATCAATAAAACACAAATGGAAGGGGGTGTTGGTATTATTGCTTCACGATTTTCAATACAAGGCCCCTTGGGGAAAAACAAAGCCCGTCCGAACGGGTCAACCGGGCGGGCCTCATATATTATATCTGCCCGGCGTACATACATTGATGCACTTACAAAACCTTTTATTAAAAAAACCAGCAATGCTTATGGCTCAGGCTATTTCTTTTATGATCTGAATGCAAAAATAAATTACCGTTTCTCTGAAAAAGACCGCTTATACTTCAGCGGTTATTTTGGCCGGGATGTATTTGATTTTAATAATGCTAAACGTTCTTTTAAAACTAATATTCCGTGGGGCAATTCAACCGCCACCATGCGGTGGAACCATGTGTTTAACCGCCGCCTGTTTGCCAACACGTCACTCATCTATAATGATTATAAATTTAAATTTGCAGCACAGCAACAAAATTTTCAGATAGCCCTTTCTTCGGGTATCCGTGATGTAACTATAAAATCTGATTTTGATTATTATCCATTGCCAAATCATAAATTAAAATTTGGTGGCTTGCTAACGTATCACAAGTTTGTTCCAAATGTGGTAAGTGGCCGGCAGGATTCTGTTATATTCAAGCCTAATAATGAACAAAGCAAGTATGCTGCGGAAGCTGCTATCTATTTGCAGGATGACTGGGAGATAGGGGAGAAGTGGAAAATAAATTATGGCATACGTTACAGCAGTTTTACACAAATAGGTCCGTTTACTAGGTACATCCGTGATGCTAACCAGAATCCCACAGACAGTACGAAGTACAGCAATTTTGAACCAATAAAAACATACGGCGGTATAGAACCACGCATTACCTTTCGCTATGCTATTGATGATGAAACATCGGTGAAGGCAGCCATAACAAGAAACCTGCAATACATTCACCTGGTAAGTAATTCAGGCACTACTTTACCAACAGATTTGTGGGTGCCCAGTACTTATGTGGTAAAGCCACAGATAAGTTGGTTATATGCAGCAGGCTTATTTAAAAATTTTGCCGATAATAAATATGAAACCTCGGTAGAAGTATATTATAAAGACATGAGAAACCAGGTTGATTATAAAGAAGGCTACACACCAGGATTGAATGATCCTGAAAATGATTTTGTATTTGGCAAAGGATGGAGTTATGGCTCCGAGCTATTGGTAAATAAATTAAAAGGCAGACTAACAGGTTGGGTAGGTTATACCTTGTCATGGACATGGAGAAAATTTGCACAACTGAATGATGGTGAAAAATACCCTGTAAAGTATGACCGTCGGCATGATCTGTCAGTGGTTAGTAATTATGAGCTCAATAAGAAATGGAAACTCGGTGCTGTGTTTGTATATGGTACCGGTAATGCAATTACATTGCCTGAACGTTTTTATATTATTAATGGGGTGCTTACACAAGAATATAGTAAGCTGAACCAGTACCGGCAAAAAGCATATCATCGTCTTGATTTTTCGGCTACTTACACACCGGTGCCTAAGAAAAAACGTAAAGTTGCAGGCTATTGGGTATTTAGTATTTATAATGCGTACAGCCGCCTCAATCCTTATTTTATTTATTTTGATCAAACCGGCAGCCC
>JBKJXQ010000314.1:0-2636 GCA_046716235.1 Chitinophagaceae bacterium | reverse complement strand
ATTCAGCATCGCTGCTGACTTTGATACTTCTTTTAGTAAGGTTCCGAAATTGCCAATCGCATTTCTTCTTATCACATCCAGCAATCCCTGCTGGTAAAAAATATTCAGATTGCGGCAGGCAAAATGTCCATGCCAGAAAAAAGACATTTTTTCGCGTAACTGTGCAGCACTATTAACCATTTCATGAAGCCAGTAAATATTCAGGTTTCGAACGCCATCGCGATTTTTTTGCTGGACCATTTTTCTCTCATCCGCTGTCATCTCTCTTCTTTGCTGCCGTCCCGCTTCTTCTATACCCATAAAAAGCCCTTTGAGATAATCATTGGCCACATCAATATATTCAGGCTTCTTGGCAGAAGCTTTTAGTAAGGCTTTATAAAATTGTTTGGGAGAAAATTCACCAAGATCACCAAGCTGTTCAACAGCAGGGCCAAAACCTGCACGCCACATCAGGTGCTGGTTTTTCATTTGATTTGTCAACGACATGAGGCTAAGATTTTGTTTTCAGACTGTTATGAAAATACTTAGTTTAAAAAGGATGTTGTAAATCTTTAATTAAACGCAAAAAAGGAAAGCTTATTTTTAATATTGAATAGTATTAAAAAATGAATATCCGGGCATTCAAATATCTTTCACCCCTGATAATTTATATCGGGGCTTTTTATTCCTTTAGTGTAACCGGCTGGCAAATCTGGCTGCCGTTAATATGGGCATGGGTGTTGATTCCCGTGGCCGAGTTATTTATCAAACCCATTCCTGCCAATATGGGTGCGGCTGAGGAAGAGTTGGCTCAAAAAGATAAAACGTATGACTTTTTATTATACCTAATTGTAATTTTTCAATATTCATTGCTGATAAAGTTTTTAATCGCTATGAAAGCAGATATGATGAGCTGGCAGGACTTAGCAGGCAGAATTGGAGTAATGGGATTACTATGCGGAACTTTTGGTATTAATGTGGGGCATGAGCTCGGCCACCGGGTAAATAAATTTGAACAAACGCTGGCCAAGTCATTATTACTTACTTCCCTTTACATGCACTTTTTTACAGAACATAATAAAGGCCATCATAAAAGAGTAGCCACTCCGGATGATCCAAGCAGTGCCCGGTACGGTGAGCCGGTTTATATTTTTTATTTCCGCGCTATTATTTTCAGCTATCTGAGTGCATGGCATATTGCGAATGATGAGATGAGAAAAAAAGGCAGGCCCGTTTTCTCCTGGCAAAATGAAATGATTCAATTTCATATTATTCAGATAGCTTTTGTTGCTGCCATGTTTTTTCTATTTGGCTGGCTGGTCACTTTATATTTCCTTACCGCTGCAGTAATGGGTATTTTATTATTAGAAACAGTAAACTACATTGAACATTACGGGTTGCAACGCAAAGCAACCGGTGATGGAAAATATGAAAGGGCAATGCCCGAACATAGCTGGAACAGTGACCATGTAATCGGCAGATTAATGTTATTCGAACTTAGCCGCCATTCTGATCATCATTATCTTGCCAGCCGCAAATATCAGGTATTAAGACATCATGATAATGCTCCGCAAATGCCAACCGGCTATCCGGGTATGATGATACTTTCATTAGTACCACCTCTTTGGTTTTATGTAATGAATAAAAAAGTGAAGCGGATTGCCCATTCTGCCTGATACCGAGTTTTATCCTTTGTTTATTAACCAACGAAAACCAATATTAAGCTCTGTAGCATTATTAAGGCTGCTATACAAATAAAAGCCTGTCATTTTACTTTCCGCAGGGAAGCTTCCTGATGTTTTATTGGTTTCGGAACTATATCCTAATGAAAGGACACTGTTAAAACCCATTTCGATTTGCAAACGCCTGCTGACAGTATATGAAATGCCTGGAGAAACTGCGGCATTGACATTGTATCTTTTATTCGTTTGTATAGCAGGAGAAGGGGATTCACTTTTCCAATGATTATAGTTAAAACCCAATTCGCCTTGTAAAAAAAGGAGAAAGTCAGATTTTCCCAAAGGTTTATATTTTCTTACAAAAGCTCCGACACCATATTGCTGTTGTTTTATAGTTGCGGTAGGGTTAATATTGGAATTTTTTTGAAACCCAATATTAAAAAAAATGCCGGTAATTAGATTGTCCCTGGTAGCTTTTCCTATTACCGGAGAAAAATTATAACTGTTTTGATGTATAGTGTTTCCAGCTGCAGTTGTTTTATAGGAAGACAAGCCAACGTTTCCTCCAAGAAAAATAGAGCCTTTCTTTATTTGGGCATCTGTAGTTTGTATAAAAATTAAAGTGGCCAAAACAAATAGGAGTGTAATTTTTTTCATACTGCTGGTTTTAGTGATTAAAAAAATAGTCAGGCAAATATGAAAAGTAAAAAAAGGGAAACCGTTAATAAAACTTTCTTTAACGAATAATTATACAAATAGTTTCAAAAATAAATAGGGTAATGCAGCAATTTCATTTTTGTGAATTGGCTTTAAGATAAGCCGATACATGAATACCTTGTTCATCAGTAAGCCTTGCTTTTGGAATCATATAAGATAAGATGCCATCCCATCTTTTTGAAGTGAATTGGTTGGGTTCGGGCAATCCATGACATCTTGCGCAACGATTGATAAAAACAATTTTACCAATTGAAGTATCAG
>JBKJXQ010000313.1:0-9230 GCA_046716235.1 Chitinophagaceae bacterium | reverse complement strand
TGAACCGGTAAAAGAAACAACACAAATAATTACTGCTACTACTTCAGCAGAAAATGGAAGAGTAAAAGCCTCGCCGCTGGCAAAAAAATTAGCCGCAGAAAAAGGGATAGATATCAAAGCAATCAGTGGTTCCGGTGATGGGGGAAGAATTGTAAAATCTGATATTGATAATTACAAACAATCTGGAGTTGATAGTCCACAACCTACAGTAAAAACTCCGGCTGCGACTGTTGCTCCTGCTTTCATTGCCGGTCAGGAAGGATATACTGATATTCCTAACTCACAAATGCGCAATGTAATTGCTAAACGGTTGGGAGAAAGTAAATTTAGTGCTCCGCATTTCTATCTTACGATGGAAATTAATATGGACAATGCAATGGCAGCAAGGGTACAATTGAATGAAATAAGCCCTGCAAAAATAAGCTTTAATGATATGGTAGTGAAAGCCGCTGCATTAGCATTGCGCCAGCATCCTGCTGTAAATGCTTCCTGGATGGGAGATAAAATTCGTCGTAACAGTCATATTCATATTGGTATTGCCGTAGCAATAGAAGATGGATTAATAGTTCCGGTAGTTCGTTTTGCAGATCAGAAAACATTACCTCAAATTGCCGCAGAAAGTAAAGAACTGGCAGGCAAAGCAAAAAATAAAAAATTGCAGCCAAATGAGTTTACCGGTAATACATTCACTATTTCTAATCTTGGCATGATGGACATAGAAGAATTTACAGCCATCATCAACCCTCCGGACAGTTGTATAATGGCTGTGGGAAGAATAAAAGAAATAGTAATAAAAAGGGGAGAAGGTTTTACGGTAACGAATGTAATGAAGGTTACACTTAGTTGTGATCACCGGAGTGTCGATGGCGCTACAGGTGCAGCTTTTCTGCAAACTTTCAAAAAATACGCAGAGAATCCCATCACGATGTTATTGTAAAAAGGAATATTACTACTTATTTATACTAAGAAAGCTACTCAAATGAGTAGTTTTTTATTTTCAAATTTGGCCTGGCAAGTTTCTTGTATATATATTACATCTTAATTATTTTAAGGGGATAGCCCTAATTAATAAAACTTAAACTACTATTCAAAATATAAAATGGATTAAGTAGTTAACTACCAATGTAAAATAATTTTTATGGATGAAAAAGAGATGAAAGAGTTTTCTTGGCCGGGTCTTTTCCTGGTTACGGGTTTTTGTTTTTTTCTTTTTAGTTTAATATTGAAATTTTTAAATGGGGGTTATCCAAATATTTTTACCTGGATCAGCCTCGTTTCAATTGGCTTGGGCATACTTAGCTGGCTGGGATAATCAATTCCTTATGCAGAAAGGAAAGACAACCAACAAACAACTTCATAATTGGCCATATTTTTTTAGATAAAGGAGAGACAAATTAGTCACTCCTTTATATTGTCAGGTTATAATAGTTATGTATATAAATAACCCATCGCTTATTGAATTTGCTTTAAACCCATTACTCTATCAGGCATCAGCATCTTAAAAAACTACATGGTCTGTTGTTTTTCTGTTTTCCAATTTCTATTATTTAAGGGTGCTCAATTTTGACGACCAACAACATGGAAATTTACTTTCAATAATTTTTGAAAACCCGATAACGGTCTTGTAGCTTCGTGTAATGAAACTTACCGAAGCCAAACAACAATTCATTAGTAGCTGGGGTGCTTTTGGCACTCATTGGGGGATCAACCGTACAATGGCGCAAATCCATGCTTTGCTATTGATAAGCCCCGAACCGGTAACACAGGACGATGTAATGCATGAACTCGACATTAGCCGGGGTAATACAAATATGAACATCCGGGAACTGATTAACTGGGGGCTGGTAGAAAGAGTGTTGATACCGGGAGAACGTAAAGAATATTTTACTGCTGAAAAAGATATCTGGAAAGTGGTGAAACAAATAGTTAAGGAACGAAAAAAGAGAGAGCTTGAACCCATGTTGCAACTACTCGATAAGCTGGAAGCAGTAGAAGGAGATAAAAGGGACAAAAGTGTGAAAATATTTGTGGATACTATCAGCAGTATTAAAAAACTGGGAAGGCAGGCAGATAAAACTCTTGATGCAATGATAAGAGCAGAGGAAAGCTGGTTTATCAGCTCTATGATGAAAATATTTAAGTAAGCTATACATAGTAAAATATGAAATGCAAAAAAAAATTAAAAATATAAATGCATTTATCACATCTTGCTTTACTAAAGAGTTAAATGAAATAAAAACATAGCCTGACACTTAAACAACTACAATCTATTTGAATTATTTACCAGTAGCTTTATAGCATCATGGAAAAGAAAACATTGGTACTTGGCGCATCGGATAATCCTTCCCGGTATAGTTATCTTGCTATTAAACGATTGCGATTACACGGACATCCTGTAGTAGCTATTGGAAGAAAAAACACTAAAGTATCAGACGTACTTATTCAGACAGATCAATACCCGTTTGAGAATATTGATACAGTTACTCTATATTTGAATCCACAACGTCAGCAGGAATACTATACTTATATTCTCGCCTTAAAACCAAAGCGTATTATCTTTAATCCAGGTGCAGAAAATAAAGAACTTGCTGATCTTGCCTCACAAAAAGGCATTCAACCGGTTGAAGCCTGCACACTGGTAATGCTAAGCACAAACCAGTATTGATTAGTAAAATAAACTAATAGCTCCTCGCAGTTTTACGATTCCATCCGGGTACTACTCCTCTATCTTTTTAATTATTCAACGCATCATTTGGATGGTTAAAAAACTTTCACAAACCTTGTGTTACCGTCCCTACAGAAAACCGCAGTTAACAATCCTGACTGCTGAACAATATCCTATTGACTTTAAAAAAAAGTAAAAATGAAAAACCCTCGTATCCCGGCTTTATGCCTGTGTGCCATGCTATTCAGCCTGTGCACTTTTGCCCAAAATCAAAAAGATCTGGTTAATGAACCGGATAACAAAAAACCCAAGTTATTTTCCAGCTTGCCCGACAGAATTCCCTTAAGTATTGACAAAATCAATGATTTATTAGGTACCCCTGTTGGTCAATCTACAAAATTGAAATCAACAGAAAACGCTGCGTTTGAATTTGATGGAGAAATCATTTCAAAAGCTTCCAAGCAGGAGAACAACATTGAAAGTGTGGTAATCCGCTCCAGTAATTTTAATGGGGCTAACCTTACTATTTCAAAAATAGTTCTTGCAGATGGAACTGTAACTTATGCTGGCCGCATAATCAGCTTTCAGCATAGCGACCTTTATGAATTGCAGCAACAAAACGGGCAATTTGTATTGGTGAAAAGAAATTTTACTGACTTAGTAAATGAATAATTCTTTAAACCAAAAACAAGTTTAACTGACCCGTTTTTACATCCGTATCCAATCCTTTTATCCAAAGAAAATTAAATTTAAAATCCTCCTCCGTTATGAAAAACCTTTTAAAAAATGGTCTGTTGATGCTGACATTTCTCAGCTCAGTAGCCTCTAAAGCACAAGTGGTGAAGCTTAATAGTCTACCAACTATAACATCGACAACGCCTACCATCTTTCTTGATTTTGACGGTCATACTGTTACTGGCACCAGCTGGAATTACAGTGGTCCTATTGTTTGTGGCGCTTCGGGCTTCGACAATACACAGATAGAAACTATTTTCAATCGTATTTCCGAAGACTATCGTCCATTCAACATGAACGTTACAACAGATTCTACTAAATACCTTGCTGCACCTGTAAACAGACGGATGAGAGTTATTATAACTGTTTCATCAGACTGGTATGGCTCTGCCGGTGGTGTGGCCTTTGTTAATTCATTTACCTGGGGTGATAATACACCTTGTTTTGTTTTCTCCGCCTTATTAGGTTATAGCATGAAGAAGGTGTCCGAAGCTGGTGCACATGAAGCTGGCCATACATTAGGCTTATATCACCAGTCTACTTATGATGCCAATTGTGTTAAAACATCAGACTATAATTATGGAACCGGCTCCGGAGAAATCGGATGGGCTCCTATTATGGGAGTTGGATATAATAAGAATTCTACTACCTGGTACAATGGGCCTAACTCTTATGGATGTACTAATTATCAAAATGACCAGAATATTATTGTAGCCAATAATGGTTTTACTTATCGTCCGGATGATTTTGGAAACACCTTTACGGCTTCTTCAGAAAAGATTTTTGCAAATGATACATTTTCTGTGGATGGAATGGTTTCTACCCCGACAGATGTTGATATGTTTAAATTCACATTAGCTACTACAAAAAGAGTGGTCATAAATGCAGTTCCACAAAATGTTGGTGCAGGAAATTCAGGTTCTAACCTTGATATTTCAATGGAACTATTTAATGGTTCAAGAAATTCTATTCGTGTATACAATCCGCCTACACTCTTAAATGCTACTTTGGATACTATGCTGAATGCAGGAACATATTATTTAAGAATTGATGGTGTAGGAAATCTGTATACTCCTGAAATTGGAAGCCTGGGCGAATTCGCTTTAACTGCTCAGCAAAGTCCGCCTATTACACTTCCATTAAGAAAACTGGAGCTTAGCGGGCAACTTACCGGCGACAAACATCAACTGAGCTGGATTATTGATGCAGACGAACAGGTTACCGAACAGGTATTAGAAGTATCTGCTGATGGCAGAAATTTTATCCCGGTTGCTCAATCTTCTGCAACGGATCGTTCATTTATTTACAAACCGTATATCACTACTACGGCCCTTTACCGCTTAAACGTAACGTTTGATAATGGTCATCAGTATTATTCCAATGTTATATCGCTTAGGTCTGCAAGTTCTGCTCCAAAACCAAAATTGTTTACAAATCTTATTACCTCAAATAATATTTCGGTAAGCAGTCCCGGTACTTATTCATACGAGATATATGATTTTAGTGGCAAAGCCGTACGCAGGGGTAAGCTGATAAATGGTCTGAACAATATTGATGCAGCTGGAATGACCAGCGGTATGTATATGATCCGTTTTGCCAATAGTACAGAACAATGGATTGATAAAATAGTACGTCAATAAATTTTTTCCCGGTTCTGATAACAGAACAATAATCCGTACCCCATTGCTATTCAGAGGTTTTCCTGTAATTTAGGAAAACCTCTTTTTATATGTTATGGAGAAAATTTAATGGCGACCCGATTGAAATGCCCATTATAACGGCTGTTGAAAATGCTATCAAACGGGAAACCCAAAAAGGCTTTCGGTTAAAAGTGTGTATTGGTACCGACTCACAGGTAAAAGGACAGGAAACAGAATTTGCAACCGTTATTGTATTTCTTCGGGAAGGTCATGGTGGCTTCATGTTTATTCATAATGAAAAGACCCGCCATAAATACACCATCAAAGAACGTATGCTGATGGAAGTAGCGAAGAGTATAGAAATTGCTTATGAACTCTGCAATCTTTTTACCGTGTATAATGTTGATATGGAAGTACATGCAGACATCAATACGAATCCACAATTTAAAAGTAATGATGCATTAAAAGAAGCGATGGGCTACATTCTTGGAATGGGCTTCGCTTTCAAAGCCAAACCTGAAGCCTTTGCCAGTAGCAGCTGTGCGAATAAAGTAGTTAACTAATTACAAAATAAAAATTACTGGAAACAAACTGTGGATGCCTTCCACCTTCGACCGCTACTCTCCTACTTTTTCGATTTTTTTCTCATCCGAAAAATAAGAACTATAAATAATCCCACACCAATAACAATGCGGAGTATTGTCGATTTGTTTTGACGGGCCTTGTTTTCCTGTTGGTGGGCAACCATATAATTTGTATCAATATTAATACGTGGGGTTTTACTATTTGTGTCGGTAATTTGTACAGATCCTGTAAGACTATCAGTTTTTTTATAAAGTGTTGTAGTAGTGGTGTCTTTCAATAATTTTTCTTCTGACTTATTTTTCATATCTCCCGATTGACAAAAAATTGTTTCTCCTAAAAGCATCAATACCAGCAATAAAATGATTCTCATGATTTGTTTTTTAGAGATCCTGTATAACAGGGAAGGAATAAAACAGTACAGCAAAAAAGGGGATTTATTCAGTAACTGGTACAGTTTGAAGAGTCTTAACAACAGGCCATTTAATTTGAAATTCATCCTGTTTTGTAAGAATCCGGACGGCAGTAACAGAGGTGGCCCCCGTGTACAATTTTTCCATTTTCTTGCTGTCTTCCTGGGCAAGAGAAAAAGTGATGAGAACCATCACAAATAGGATGACTACGATGTTATTTTCGGATAAGATTCGTTTCATAACTAATAAGGATGCTGCAAATTAAGGTATAAATTTTAACAAACCATACCAAAATTATATTAGGATATAACTATAGCCTCGTAAAGCTATTATTTAAGCTTCCAATATAGTCCAGTAGAGGCTTTCGGCCATCTTTTGTGTTGGCAGAAGTTATAAAATAAGGAGGTGGCTCCTCCCAGCTTTCGGCCATTGCTGCCAAAAATGCAGCCACATTACGGTTAGTAGCCCCGGGCTTATTTTTATCAGCCTTGGTAAACACCAGTACAAATGGTGCCTCCCATTCCCCCAATTGATTTATAAATTCAAGATCAATAGCCTGTGGGGTATGCCGGCTGTCAATTAGTAGAAATAAACAAACAAGATTTTCTCTTTTACGGATATAGGACTCTATCATATTGCCCCAATTATTTCTTGCTTTATGAGAAACAGTGGCATAGCCATAGCCAGGCAAATCAACAAGATGCCACTTTTTCTTATCTGATGAAATAATATCAAAATGATTGATAAGCTGGGTCTTTCCGGGTGTAGCCGATGTTTTTGCCAGATTTTTCTGATTGGTCAGCATATTAATCAGCGACGATTTACCAACATTACTGCGTCCAATAAAGCCATACTCAGGCTTGTCGGCTTGCGGGCACTGTTTATATGTGGGGCTACTAATGATATAGTTAGCAGAAATTATCTCCATGAGGCTTGCAAGTTAATTGTAAACCAGTTGCTTTTAAAAACAATAAACAAGAAATCATAAACTGATAAACTGATTTACCTTTGTCAACCATGTTACAACCATTACCCCACGACCACATTATTCCCTACAAAGACTCTGAAAAAACCAAGAAAGAGCAGGTAGCCGAAATGTTTAATAAAATAGCCGGTAAGTATGATGTAATGAACCGGTTTCTTTCTGCCAGAACTGATGTTGGCTGGCGCAAAAAGGCAATCCGTAAATTAAAGAAAGACCACCCCGCACATATACTGGATGTGGCCACCGGTACAGCCGAGATGGCGTTAATGGCTTATAAAATACTGCAACCTCATCAAATTACCGGCATTGATATTTCAGAAGGCATGTTGGAGCTGGGTCGAAAAAAGATTGAAAAAGAAGGACTTAAAGATAAAATTCAATTATACACCGGTGATTCAGAAACAATAAAATTTCCTGATAATACGTTTGATGCAGTGATGGTGGCATTTGGAGTACGGAACTTTGAAAATCTGGAAAACGGTCTCGCAGAAATGCAGCGGGTATTAAAACCCGGAGGACAGTTAATTGTACTTGAATTTTCAAAACCCCGGCGTAAAGCGGTAAAAAGTTTATACAACCTGTATATGGGCATAGTAGCTCCACAGGTGGCCCGATGGTTCAAACAGAATAAAGAGGCCTATCAATACCTGAACGAATCGGCAAATGCTTTTCCTGACCGTCATTTATTTACTGACATTTTAAAAAAAGTGGGTTACATCCACACAGAATGTACACCACTAAGTTTAGGAATATGTTGCATTTACTCGGGAACAAAGCCTCACTAAAAATAAAAATCCTCTCACCCTTTTTTATTGGTGTGCTGTTGCTTTGTCAAACAGCGACGGCACAGATAGATAAAGCAGAGTTGAATAAATACGACCAGGATAGCAAGCCTTATTATTTTGGACTAAGTGTTGGCATCAACCGGGCCCGTTTTCAAACAGAGCTGCATCCCCAATTTTTACTAAATGATAGTGTGCTGGTAGCAGAACCAAATAATTCGGGTGGGCTTTCGTTGGGGCTATCTGCCACCCTTCGTTTATCCAATCGCTTTCAACTTCGGTTTAATCCGCAGTTGATGTTTCTTGCACGAAATATTTTTTACAAACTTAAATATCCCGATCCCTTTGATGGCAATACCGATGTTACAAAAACAGTAGAATCAGTTATCATGTCTTTTCCTGTTCATCTGAAATTTCAGAGTGACCGCATCGGCAACTTCCGGGTATACACACTGGCTGGCTTCAAAGCAGATATAGATATGGCCTCCAATGCCCGTGCAAAAAGAGCAGACGAGCTGGTAAAGATTGAAAAATATGATTTTGGTCCTGAGTTTGGAATTGGCTTCAATTTTTATTTTCCCAGTTTTATATTTTCTCCCGAAGTAAAAATCAGCAACGGCATTCGTAATATTCACGGCCGTGATGAAAACCTGAAATTCTCCAATGTATTAGATAAAATTCAATCCAGGATGATTGTGTTTACCATTCACCTGGAAGGGTAATACGTTGGTAATTAAATATACCATTTACAGTAGAAAAAGTATCGCCTACAATCTATCGAAGAGTTATTACCAGTATTAGTTACCGCTGAAGCATCGTATGATAATTTATTTGAGGACCCCGGCACGGTAGTAAACCTTGATGCCATTCCCGAACACCATAAAGAACCAAAAGACTACTTTGAAAAAAACTACAGCCAATACCCCGTATCGCTTGAACTATTTCTCTCTGTTCATTTAAAATTCCTATGTTTTATCCGAAGAGAAACTGTCAGCTACGCTATGCGTTATTGATAATATATTATGCCGGTAATAAATCTAAAGTAAAGGAAGGAGTAAATAAACTGGTATTTTCTGAGTAGCGAACCGAACGATGAAGGGTGTGACACAACAGCCGATGCCATGAAATACTGAAGCTGGCAATATAATTTTTGTTCATTTTCTTTACCCTTCGATAAACTCAGGGTGACATTTCGTTATGTGGTAGTCCGTTTCTTACCTTTGCCTCTATGCTTACAATTTCCAACCGTGGCCAGCAAATGCCACCTTCACCGATACGAAAACTGGTGCCTTATGCCGAGGCCGCTAAGAAGAAAGGTATTAAAGTTTATCACCTGAACATTGGCCAGCCGGATATAGAAACGCCGCCTGCTATATTGGATGCGGTGCGAAATGCCGATATTAAAACCCTTGAATACAGCCATAGTGC
>JBKJXQ010000312.1:0-5121 GCA_046716235.1 Chitinophagaceae bacterium | reverse complement strand
CGCAAAATATCCGTGATAGGGTTTGATATAAATGCAAAGCGGGTTGATATGATGAAGCAAAACGTTTTATGGAATCCATAACAATGGCTTATCATACTTTTCATAATGTGGAAACAAGAATCATCCGCATATTTAATACTTATGGACCACGGATGCGGTTGAATGATGGAAGGGCATTGCCAGCATTTATAGGGCAGGCATTGCGTGGTGAGAATATGACGGTTTTTGGAGATGGATCTCAAACCCGTTCCTTTTGTTATGTGGATGATTTGGTAGAAGGCATCTACCGTTTATTATTAAGTGATTATTCAATGCCTGTTAATATTGGTAATCCCAATGAAATTACATTAAAAGAGTTTGCCGAAGAAATTTTAGCGTTGACAGGTAACAAAGTAAAAATTGTTTATAAACCATTACCGGTAGATGATCCCAAACAACGCCGCCCCGATATTACAAAAGCAAAAACTATTTTAGGATGGGAGCCCAAAGTTGACCGGAAAGAAGGATTAAAAATCACCTATGAGTATTTTAAATCACTTCCGCAGGAGGAGCTAACCAAATTGCCTAAGGAGTTTGTTAGCCAGAAATAAATTAATTCACAGATATCCGGGATAAACCCTGGAAAATTATATAAGATGTACAAAGATTTAATTGATAAAAAAGCAAAACTGGCGGTAATAGGATTAGGCTATGTTGGATTGCCAATTGCATTGGAATTTGCCCGCAAAATATCCGTGATAGGGTTTGATATAAATGCAAAGCGGGTTGATATGATGAAGAATAGCATTGATCCCAGCAATGAATTGGACAAGGAAGCATTTGATGGCTGTGATATTGTATTTACAGATTCCCTGGAAGTATTAAAGGAAGCAAAATTTTTCATCGTTGCTGTTCCCACACCAGTGGATGAACATAATGTTCCCGATCTGGTGCCGGTAAAAAAATCATCAGAGACCATTGGAAAGGTAATTAAGCAGGGAGATTATGTAGTTTTTGAATCAACAGTTTATCCGGGTTGTACAGAAGAAGATTGTGTGCCCGTGATTGAAAAATTATCCGGATTGAAAAGCGTAACGGATTTTAAAATTGGTTATTCTCCTGAAAGAATTAATCCGGGTGATAAAACACATACACTGGCTAAAATAATTAAAGTGGTTTCTGGCTGTGATGCTGAATCATTGGACGAAATAGCAAAAGTATATGAATTGGTAGTGGAGGCAGGTGTACACTATGCATCTTCTATTAAAGTGGGTTAAGCAGCAAAAATTTTTGAAAATACGCATAGGGATCTCAATATTGCTTTGATGAACGATCTGTCTATTATTTTCGGGTTAATGAATATTAATACGTACGAAGTATTAGAAGCTGCGGGTACCAAATGGAATTTTCTTAAATTTCAACCGGGCTTGGTAGGCGGACATTGTATCGGTGTAGATCCTTATTATCTTACTTATAAAGCCAGTGAATTAGGGTATGATGCGGAAGTAATACTAGCCGGAAGAAATATAAATGATAACATGGCCAAGTATGTAGCAAAGGCCGCCGTTCAGCATATTATTAAAAATTCAACGGATGTAAAGTCTGCAAAGGTTTTAGTAAAAGGAGCAACATTTAAAGAAAATGTAAGCGATATACGTAATTCAAAAGTTGCTGATGTCGTAAAGGCTTTAAAATCCTATTATGTAAATGTTGATGTGGAAGATCCTTATGCTGACTCCGAAGAATTAAAACATGAATATGGTTTTGAATTAACGGCAGATATCGCCAATGATTATGATGTGGTGATAATCACAGTTCCCCATAAAGAATATATGGAATTGGGTGATGATTATTTTTCAGGCATTACAAAGTCACATGGTATGGTAGCCGATTTAAAAGGTATTTACCGTAATAAAATTACTAACAGAACTTACTGGAGTTTATAATATGCCATTTATTCCTACTGATATTGCTGGTCTGCTTGTATTCGAACCTAAAGTATTTGAAGACAGCCGCGGTTATTTTTTCGAATCGTATAATGAAAATGTTTTTGCAAAAGAAGGAATTGATATCCGCTTTGTTCAGGATAACCAGTCATCTTCTTCTTATGGAGTGATACGGGGGCTTCATTATCAATTAGCACCACATGCCCAGATAAAATTGGTAAGAGTGTTGCAAGGAAAAATTTTAGATATTGCTGTTGATATACGGGTAGGGTCTCCAACTTTTGGTAAATCATTTTGCATTGAACTGTCGGCCGAAAATAAAAAACAGTTATTTATCCCGGAAGGATTTGCTCATGGTTTTTCTGTATTGAGTAAACAAGCAGAAGTATTATATAAATGCGATAAATTTTATAATAAGGAAAGTGAAGCAGGTATTATTTATAATGACCCGGTATTAAAAATTGACTGGATGATACCCACTGATCAGGCTATTATTTCCGACAAGGATGCTGCGCTGCCTTTATTGGAAAATTGTAAAACAAACTTTAGCTATTAATAAAGAATCTTCCAATGGGTGAATCTATAAACACTCCTTTAGGGGATGCGAAGAAAATACTGGTAACAGGTGCCAATGGTCAGTTGGGCAAAGAATTAAAAGTGCTGAGTTCATCAGTTCCGGAATTTGAGTTTATTTTTCTTTCTAAAGAAGATCTTCCAATTCATCATTTAGAAGAGGTTAATAAAGTTTTCAAACAATATAATCCACATTGTCTTATCAACTGTGCTGCATATACAGCAGTAGACAAAGCGGAAACAGAAAAGGATATGGCCTTCCGGGTAAATGGGGAAGCTGTGGGTGTATTGGCAAGAGTTTGTAAAGAATACGGCGCTGCTTTCATTCATATTTCTACCGATTATGTTTTTGATGGAATGGCAACAGTTCCTTACAAAGAAGATTCTCCAACTAATCCTCAAAGTGTTTACGGAGCTTCCAAACTGGAAGGCGAAAGGCAGGCAGTAGAATTCAATGCGGATTCCATCATCATCCGAACCTCCTGGGTGTATTCTGAATTTGGAAAAAACTTTGTAAAGACAATGATGAAGCTGATGAATGAAAAGGAAGAAATAAATGTGGTGAATGATCAGATAGGTTCTCCAACTTATGCGGCTGATATTGCCGCAACAATTATGACCATCATTTCATCGGGACAATGGAAGCCGGGTATTTATAATTACAGCAATACAGGTGTCATCAGCTGGTATGAATTTGCATTGCGGATTAAAGAAAAGAATGGTTTTGCCTGCAGGATCAATCCCATCCCTTCCGCACAATTTCCAACAGCAGCAAAAAGACCAGCCTGGTCAGTTCTTGATAATGAAAAAATTCAACAAACGTTTGGTGTGAAACCAAAAAACTGGCAGGATGCACTCGATGCCTGCCTGGCTAATCTCAAATAAGTATATAAAATTGTTGTAGTTAAGTGTCATTGCGCATTTCTATAAAATATCTGTAAATGATATTTTGCAATTGTATTTTTGTTTAACATACAAATTATAAAATCATGTATCAACCTACAATAGACAGATATGCAGCAATGAAATATAACCGTACGGGTAACAGCGGATTATTTTTACCCGCCTTATCATTGGGCTTATGGCACAATTTCGGTTCGGTAGATAATTTTGAAAATGCGCAAAGCATTATCCGCCGGGCATTTGACAGGGGCATTACCCATTTTGACTTAGCTAATAATTATGGTCCTTTACCCGGATCAGCAGAAGAAAATTTTGGTAAAATTCTGAAAAAAGATTTTACCGGAACCCTGCGGGACGAATTAATTATTTCTACCAAAGCCGGATATAGAATGTGGGATGGCCCTTATGGTGAATGGGGATCTAGAAAATATTTGTTATCCAGTTTAGATCAGAGTTTAAAAAGAATGCAACTGGATTATGTTGATATATTTTATTCTCATCGCCCTGATGCTGACACACCTTTTGAAGAAACGATGCAGGCACTGGCAACAGCCGTACAAAGTGGCAGAGCATTGTATGCGGGGTTGTCTAATTATAATGCAGAACAAACAAAGCAGGCTATTACTATTTTAAAACAATTAGGAATTCCCTGCCTTATACATCAGCCAAAGTATTCTATGTTGGTAAGGGAGGCCGAGGATGGTTTACTGGATGTGCTGAAAGAAGAAAGGGTTGGGTGCATTCCCTTTTCGCCCTTAGCACAAGGTATGCTGACAGATAGATACCTGAAAGGTATTCCTGAATCATCGAGAGCGGCAAAAGCAGTTTTCTTATCGTCTTCTGATATTACAGAAGAACGGTTAACGCAAATTAAACAGTTAAATGAAATAGCCGTACAAAGAAATCAAACGCTGGCACAAATGGCCCTCGCATGGCTATTAAAAGATAACAGAATTACCAGTGTACTGATTGGAGCCAGTTCTGTAACACAATTGGATAATAATATCAACTGTATAAATAATTTAAATTTTACGACCGGGGAGTTAAGTGCAATTGAACAATTAATAAAGCAGTAGGGCAGGACTACTGTTTTATAAATAAAGAAAGGTAAAACACTAGTGGGGAAATTAAACTGCAGGTGCAGTGTATAGTATTATGCAGCCAATGATCTGGAAGATTCAACAGGGTGTTGCAGGTAACATTCATATTGAACAAATCCCGGGAATTCTTCTTAAGATTCTGGCAGTATTATTTTTACAGAACCGGGATGTATTACGGCAGATATATTCTTCACCCTGCCGGAATATTCGCCATCCACCTGGAAATGCATGGCTCGTATAGTTGTTATATCTACTGAAGTACACGGAATGATCTCAATATTTTTTGGATTGAACATACCCGGTTTAAACAACATTCTCAGCAACGCCCCCAAAGCCAATTTTCGTACTATAACCACTTCAAATAATCCATCATGAAGTATTCCGGAAGGATTAATCACTGCTCCCGTTCCATACATTCTTGCATTGGCAAGAGCTACCATAAAAGCATTGCGTCTTACTTCAGCATCTTTTGTACGAACGATTACCTGCATTTGTTGTTTACGCCAAAGTGTTTTTATTATTACCCGGGCATACCCCATTTTGCCCCTTAATTTTCCCTCCTCAAAATATTTTATAAGTTGTGCATTCAATCCCAGGTCACTTAAATGAAGGCAAAAGTT